>JAZRYN010000140.1:0-5787 GCA_045600745.1 Lachnospiraceae bacterium | reverse complement strand
TCGTGATAAAATCCGCCTGCTCCAGAACCTCCTCCATGCGGCTTACCCGCTCGCAGCCCTCCGGAACGGCATCGATGTAGGGATCATAGATCAGCACGCGCATGGAAAAACCGCCTGCGCACATTCGCGCCACCCTGCCGCCGATGTCTCCGCAGCCGATGATGCCGAGGGTCTTCCCCCACAGCTCCACGCCGTCGCCGCGCTTCTTGGCTTCCCAGCCTACCGTTTCATATCCGCCTGCGACGGCTTTCAGATTGCGCGCCGAAGCCATCATCAGGGCAAGGCTGTGCTCAGCCACGGACTGGGCATTGCAGCCGGGTGTGCAGGTGACCGCGATCCCCAGCTCCTTTGCCGCAGCAAGGTCATAATTGTCAAGCCCTACGCCGTGCTTGCTGATCAGCTTGAGATTCGGGTTGCTCTCCATCATCGCGCGATCGATCGGAAGGATCCGGTTTACTACGGCGTCGCAGTCCTTAATGTACTCGCGCAGCATTTCCGCGTCCATTGCCGGCATTTTGATCACCTCGTGTCCCGCTTCGAGAAGGACCTGCTCGGCGATCGGATTCATGTTTTCCGAAATCAGTACCTTTGCCATGATCTGCTCCTTGATCCCTTGATTCTTTTATTCTTTTATTCTTTTGTTTTTTTATTCCGCTTAGATTTCAGCGTCCGCACGCGGGTCTCATCCGGTGATGATCCCGTTATTGCTGTCCGCGGCAATACTGCCTGGCATATTCAAGCAGCACGGACATTTGCTCGTTCCGCATCTTTTTTGTTTCGGCGCCGAGTATCACGGCAACGATCGTCTGGACCTTCCCGTTCGACTTGATATCCATGCTGGCAACCATGCAGTTTCCGGCGCGGTCGGTCGTCCCTGTCTTCATCCCGGTCAAGCCGTAGGAGGAGAAATAACTGCTGAAGGTGCTGACCGCCCGGACATTTTCGCCAAAGCTCGGCAGCTCGATCGAGTCCTGACTGCTAAAGCTCAAAAACTCGCTGCGGTAATGCGTCAGGATATAGGAGGCCAGAACATACAGGTCGCCGGCGGACATTTTATTGGCGTGCTTGGTCATCATCTGATCCTCCGCATAGTACGGCAGTCCGGTGCAGTTGTAGAACATGGCCGATGAAAGGCCGAGGGTGTAGGCACGATCATTCATCATCTGGACAAAGCGGGCTTCCAGGTCCTTCGTATAGCCATAGGCATGTGCGACAGCCTCCGCTATCGCAAGGGCGCTTTCGTTCGATGACGGCAGAAGCATGGCCGCTGTCAGATCCCGCAGCGTGATCTCCTTGCCCGGATACCAGTTAGCCTGACAGATATCCTTCCCGTAGGACGAATTGGTCAGCTCCATCACTTTATCGGAGATCTTGACCGTATCCGCCATGGTCAGCCTTCCGTCGTTTATCGCCTCCTGAAGCAGCAGCCATGTCATCATCTTGGTCGTGGAGGCAATTTCGTTCTGCTGAGAAGCATCATTGGCATAAAGGATCTCTCCGGCGGTAATGTTGCCGAGGATCACGCCGTCCAGATCGCCGAAGTATTCTGAAGTCTCCAGGCGCTCCTTGTCAAGGACAAAGCCGCTGTCCGTGCTGATTTCGAGCGAGGTCTCCCCGGTATAGCGAACATCCAGATCAAGGATCAGCCCGAGATCCATCAGGCTGACAAAGGCATCCGTGGTAACAGGCGCCCCGTCCGGACCGGCCTTGTAGTACCACATGCATTCCTGTGCCGTACCGTCTATGCTGACCATCGGACTGTAGAGAAGTAAGCCGTCCCTGCCCTGCTCCTCATTCGTTCCGGAAAACTTTCCCGGATACACGGTGGAAAATGGCGTATTCTCCTTCCCGGTCGCCGCCGCGTAGTCGCGGTTTGTACTGATCTCCCACTGGATCCCCTCCTCGCCGCGCCGGATGTCAAAGTGCTTATCCGTTTCGGAAAGAGCGGCGGCAACATCGCGGATAGAAAGGAAGGTATTGTGCTCACTGAGCACATAATAGCCCTTTACGCTGCAGTCCCGTCCGGAAACCGACACCGTAAAATTCACCCGCTCACCGAAATCTCCGAGCAGTGAGATCGCACGCATCTGATTTCTTCTGCGAAGCAGAAGCAGCCCGAAGACCATCACAAAGGCAAGCAGAACGACGCCTGCCGAAATCAACAGTTTTTTCCTGCTGTATTTGTTCATACGTACCTCCGCAGCAGGCCTTAAGCCTTATTGAACCGTCATGCCGCTGTGCAGCTTGATCAGTTTATCTCCCATCATTTCCTTCATCATGGCGAACGCGGCTTCACCGGTGCAGTGGCCCGAGTAGAACAGTGTCGGCAGCGAGCTAAGCTCTTCTGCCACTGCGCGGATGTTTTGCCGTTCCGCCTCCGTATAATCGCCCGACTTCATGAAATGAAAGCCCGTCAGCACCACATCCGGCCATCCTCCGTAAAGACAGTGATAGCGGTCCAGAATATTCAGCACGCCGTTATGCGCACAGCCGGAAAAAAGATAATTCTTACCGTCCGCATGGATCACCGTGCACATTTCGTGATGAAAGAGATCCGGCTTGTATCGGTCGCCGTAGCGCACCTTAAGGACATTGTTGCTGGCGGAATAGCAGCGTCTGCCCGTAATGTCGGTGAACAGATCGATCTCCTCGTCGATCGCCATCCCTCTTTTTACCGGAACGAGCTGCTCCAGCTCCATGATCTTCTTATCGATCCCGATATAGCGGATATCGTTTTCTCCGACATTGAAGTAATCGCCGTCCGCGCAGTCACGAAGGTAGATCTTCGCCCGCGGGTTGACGGAAGCAAACGGCATGACGCCGCCGGTGTGGTCGTAATGGCCGTGGCTCAGGATGACGGTATCGACCGCCGTCAGATCGATGCTCAGCTTTTCGGCATTGGCGATAAACCGGTCGGAGGCTCCGGTGTCCAACAACAATTTATGGCGCGGCGTTTCCACATAGAAGCTCAGGCCGTGTTCAAATGCGCAGCCGAGACCGCCGTCCGTATTTTCCATCAGGGTAACAATGTGCATACATTCCTCCTTATGAGGCCAAGAGAAGCATCAGTTCAGCGAATACGAGTCGCCCCGTTTCATCGCCTCCGAATAAAAATCCCTGATGCGCTCATTGATTTCTTCCGGATCGGAGCATCCGGTATTGCCCAGGTGAACCAGCTTATTTTCTCCGTGATAATCGCTTCCCGCCGTTGCCAGCATGCGGAAACGGTCGGCAAGCTCCAGCATCATGTCCTGATGCGCTTCCGAGTAAGCGGAATAATAGCACTCGAGCCCCATCAATCCGGCTTCCTTAAGACGCAGAACACGGGCCGTCATCTCCTGTCTGCTCAGCTTCTGCTCGCCGTCCCCGAAGGGGCCGTGCGCAAGCACCGGGATCCCGCCGCCCGCAAGCACCGCCTCGATCGCCTCCTCCGGATGAATGCGCCGCTCCGGACCGTGGTAGTTATCGATATAGTTCAGGATCGCCTCGGAGACCGTCGCGGCATAGCCGTGCCGGACCATGAGCTTTGCGATGTGCGGCTTGCCCGGATTACGGTGCCGCATCAACACGGCAAATTCGGACTCGGTAAAGCGAAAGCCGTATGTTTCTTCCAGAAAGCGCACCCGGTTCGTCGCCTTTTGGATGCGGACCTCATGAACCGTCTTCATCAGCCGCCTGACCGCCTCATTCTTAATGTCATAGGCGTATCCGAGAACGTGGTATTTGCCAAGCTCGTCGCGGCAGGAGAATTCCGCGCCGCTGACAAAATGCGGCATTTTCTCGGTCTTCTTTCTTTCCTTGACCTGCAGGATCAGTTCTCTTCCGCCGCGGTATTCATCATGATCCGTGATAGAGAAAAAATCGATTCCTGCTGCAATGACCTTGTTCAGCAGCTCCTTCGGCGAATCGGTTCCGTCCGACCAGGTCGTGTGCATGTGCAGGTCAGCTTTGTGAAAGCCGTCTATCAGCATAGGTGGGTAGGCCTTCCTTTCTCCGAGCATGTACTGCCCGCATAAATTTTAGCATAGAAAAAGCCGCAGGACAAGCCTGCGGCAAAAATCGGAAAAAGCGCGGGAAAGCGGGAAAGCCGCCATAGAAAGTGCCTTAGGAATCATAGGAACACGATCAAGAAATGGCAGGCGCTGAGAAAGCTGACCGGTTCAGCTCATTTCAAACACCCGGGTGAACTGCTTTTTCCGTTCAGGCGACAGATGGTGACTGATCATGATCAGGGTCAGGTCGGAATTCGCCAAAAGGCTTGTTTCAATGATATCGGCATTTTTTTGATCCAACGCACTTGTTCCCTCATCGATCAGCAGGACCGAACGATTATGGATCAATGCCCTTGCGATAGCGACTCGCTGCCTTTGCCCGCCTGAAAGATTGGAACCGCCCTCTCCGACTTGCGTATCCAGCCCGTCCGGCATCATCTCAATATCATTACTCAGCGCACTGCCGACTATGGCCGCCTCGATCTGCTCCTCGTCAAAATCCTCTCCCAGTGTGATATTGTCGCGGATCGTTGAATTAAACAGGAATACATCCTGCTCGATATAGCTCATCCATTGAAGAAGC
The DNA here is from genome assembly GCA_045600745.1 of Lachnospiraceae bacterium. Taxonomy (GTDB): domain Bacteria; phylum Bacillota; class Clostridia; order Lachnospirales; family Lachnospiraceae; genus UBA6987. The sequence continues at coordinate 1,212 of JAZRYN010000140.1, read as the reverse complement.
TGATTCGGGTCGTAAGTGCGTGAATCAACGCCGTCGATCAGAATGGAGCCGGTATAACCGGGCAGCCAGCCAAGGAGGAGCTTCAGCACTGTCGTCTTTCCGCAGCCGGAGGGCCCGGTGATCGCATATTTTTCTCCCTTTTTGAAGCTGAGCGAAAGATCGTTCAGGACCTGCTTGTCCCCATAAGAAAAGCTTACCTTATCGAGCGAAATCCCTTCTTTTACTTCCATTTTCTCGTCCCGCTCGACTATGGTATCTTTTGAAAGATAATCGATCTTATCAAAAAACGGTTTTGAGGAAGAAAATGACAGCATAAGCTGCGACAGCGTACTGAGTCCGTTAGAAAGAGAGCCGCATATGTTGCCTCCTCCCATCAGAGCGCCCTGAAGAATAAGGCCCTTGATGGAAAGAATCCCTATCAGCACATCAAGAAGCAGCTGACAAAAAATACTGATGCAGTTGACCCCGGCGCCGACAAATCCCTGTACATAGCTTAATCGGAACTTGGGATGCTCTATCTGCTCGCTGGCGGATCGAATCCCCTTCATAAAACGAGGCTCACGGAAAAATGCGCGGAGGACATCAAAGCCAGCCAGTAAATCTTTTATTTTTCCGGTTGCGGCAGCCTGCTCTTCTGCGCTTTCTTTTCCGAGCTTTTCCATCTTCCCGTTAAAAAGGTTTGGCGCAAAGATCATAATGACCGTTGTGATCAGAGACGCCAGCAGCAGCGACCAGTGCATCATCAACAGCGCCGCTATACTGAAAATGACCGTTGAAACCGCTTGAATAAACTGATAAAAAGGTTTCCACGCGAGATTTTCGATCTGATTGATGTTATTGGTAAACCAGGAGAGATATTCTCCCGTAGTCGTTTCATGGTACTCATAATACTTTTTACGAATCAGGCTGTTTGCGAGGTCCTGACGGATCTGGTTGTTCATTGCCCGGATCGCCCGTCCCTGCAAGTAATTTTCAAGAGCATCCATCCAGGCAAAAACGACCCATACGGCAATTAAGATAATTGTCCAGAATATAAAGCCTTTTAAATCAAGGGCGATTATTTCCTGGAATGTCTCGATCATGATCAGGTTTGTCCCGACTTGCAGCGCAGAAACAATAAACAAAAGAATCACAACCGGAAGATTATACCGCCAGAAAGTCTTAAGATAATGTTTCAAAGAGCACCTCCTTAGTTAATATGAATATTCCCAC
>JAZRYN010000139.1:0-4649 GCA_045600745.1 Lachnospiraceae bacterium | reverse complement strand
AGCGCCTTCGGCACATAAGCCCTAAGGTGAATGCCGTTCTCCTCGTAGCTTTCCTCTAACACCCTGCCGAGCCTGCGCACCCTTGCGGCGTCGCCGGCTTTGGCATAGGGGAACAGGCGGTCCAGATAGACCTTCTGCTTCTGCAGCAGGGTCTGCAGGCTCTCCTGCAGCCGGTCCAACCCCTTACCGGTCAGCGCGGAGATCCGCACCGACTCGTCCGCCTGCCCGTCGTAAAGCAGAACATCCTCCCGCTTCAGATCGCATTTGTTGAACGCTGTCAGGACCGGCTTGTCCTCCACCTTGAGCTCACGCAGCGTGCGGTAGACCGTGTCCATGTGCGCCCTCATGCCGGGGTCGGAAGCGTCCACGACATGAAGCAGGATGTCGGCATATTTAGCCTCCTCCAAAGTACTTTTGAAGGCATCGATCAGATCGTGCGGAAGCTTCTCGATGAATCCTACCGTATCGGTGAGCAGCACCTCCTCCGCACTCGGCAGCACCAGCTTTCTCGTGGTCGGATCAAGTGTGGCAAAGAGCTTATCCTCCGCCAGTATATCCGACCCGGTCAGTTTATTTAAAAGCGTTGACTTTCCGGCATTGGTATAGCCCACGACAGCGACCACGGGGACCGCGTTTTTCATTCGCTGCGAGCGTTGTGTCATCCGGTGCTGCACCACGTCCGCAAGCTCTGCCTTCAGGACGGATATCCGGCTGTGTATGGAGCGCCTGTCCGTTTCCAGCTTGCTCTCGCCGGGGCCTCTCGTTCCGATCCCGCCGCCGAGACGCGACAGATTCACGCCTTTCCCGGTCAGTCTGGTCGCCCTGTAGCGCAGCTGCGCTAATTCCACCTGAATACGGCCCTCTGCGCTTGCCGCGCGTCCGGCGAAAATATCCAGGATCAGGATGGTGCGGTCCATCACCTTCGTGTTCAGAATATCCGTCATGTTGCGCATCTGTGCGGGGGTAAGCTCATCATCACAAATGATCCCGTCCGCCTCCCGCTCCCGGATGCGTTCCTTTAATTCCTCTAATTTGCCGCTGCCGAGATAAGTCCCGGGGTGCGGATGCTCACGCGTCTGCAGGAAAAACTCCTCGACCCTCGCACCGGCTGTTTCCGCAAGTGCCTCCAGCTCCTTTAACGAAAGAAGGGCCCTCTCCGCATCCTTATCCGAGACCGCGACAAGAATCACCTTCTCCGGTCGTTTTTTTGTTTCGATCATCTCTTATCCTCTTCCGAGATCCGCCATGGCAAGCTCCACGGCCAGGGCATCCGAAAGCTTTCCGTTTTTTATGGCTTCATCAAGCTCGGCCAGCTTTTCCAGCCGTTCCTTAAGTTCCTTTTCCGTAAAGGCCGCCGCCTGACGAAGATACTGCTTGACCGCAAAGGGCCTCAGTCCGACGGCTTCGGCGATACCGTCCTGTCTGACCCCGTTTTTGTCAAGCTCCTTGACCTGCAGCAGGCGGTTGGTCTGCTGAGTCATCAGATACAGGATGCGCATGGGCGGTTCCCGCAGCGCTTTCAGCTCGGCATACCGCTCAAACGCTTCCTTCGGGCGCTTCCGTATCATGGCATCCAGCATTGCGAATACGCGGTTCTGCGCCGTGACCGAGGTAATAGCCCGGACGTCCTCCTCATGGATATTTCTGCCTGCCGCATAGGCGGAAAGCTTCTCCATCTCCGTCACAAGGCGGTTCATATCATCACCGGCACGGTCAAGGAAGAGGTCCATTGCATCCGCTGAAATGCGGTGCCCTTCCTTTGTAAAATAGGACAGGGCAAACTGCTTCAGGTCATTTTCGGAGAGCCTTGCACACTCGGCGCAGTGGCCGCATTTATCGATCGCCTTGTAAAGTCTGGAGCGCTTGTCGACCTCCTCCTCCACAAAAAGGATCACGCTTGTTGCGGGGATCTGCGGGATGTAGGCGGCAAGCTCCTCCCCTCCCTTTTTGCACAGGCCGGTATTTTCCAGGATCAGCAGGCGCTTCTCCGCAAAGAAAGGCAAGGTTTCCGCCATCTCCCTGATCTCGGGGATCGTAGCCTCCCTGCCCTCTCTGTACGTACAGTTCATCGTGTCCGTGCCCGCGACAGCCTGCCGAAGCGCATCCCTAAGGCGGCGTCTCAGATAGGCTTCGGGTCCGTACACCAGATACACCGGTTCAAATGACTTCAGTTCAATATCCGACCTGATCTTCTTCATGCGCTTTGACCTTGATGATGCAGGTGCTGCCGTAGTCCGGCAGGCCGATATCGGCTTCCCCGTTTTTGATCTCTCCCTTCAGCCTGCCCTGAATCTGCCTCGCCAGCTGTTTCACGGCCCTGTCCGGAGTTTCTTCCCTTACACGGACCTCGGAAAGATAGTCCTTTATCTCGCTCCGGTCTTCCCGGGAAAGCTTTCCCCGGGGAGCCCGGATATCTGCTTCGAATGCATAAACCACGCCGTTTCCTCCCGATGCGTCCTGCGGCTTTATTGGCCCTCAAAATAGCTGATTGCCTGTGTCAGCAGCTCATCCACGTCCTCTGTGGCGGGATCGTCCGCCCCTTCAATATCGGGTTCGATCCCGATCTGATGAATATCATGGCCGTTCGGCGTCTTGTAGTGTTCGGTGGTCAGCTTGATCGCGGAGCCGTCCGAAAGCGTGAAGAAGCCCTGAACGATCCCCTTGCCGAAGGTCCTTTCCCCCATGATGACCGCGGCGCCGTGATCCTTCAGGCATCCGGTCAGCACCTCCGAGGCACTGGCGGAATTGCCGTTGACAAGCACGATCACCTCTCCGTTAAATGTCTTTTCGGCTTCACTGGTAAATTCATAGACCTCACCGGCCTTATCCTCCATGGAAAAGATAAGCTCATCCCTGTTCAGGAAAAAGTCCGTGATATCCAGAACACTGGAAAGCAGCCCGCCGGGATTGTTGCGGATATCCAGGATCAGCTGCCGGCAGCCCTCCTTTGTCAGGGCATTGATCGCGCTTTCCATTTGAGTGACCGAAACGCTGTCAAATTCCGTCAGGCGGATATAACCGATCCCGTCCGTCTTCATTTCCCAATAGACAGTGTCTATCTCGACCGGGCGGCGGGTCAGCACAAAGCGGCAGCTTTTGCCTTCCGGGGCGCGGTAAACGGTCACCTCCACGGTCGTTCCTTCCTCCCCGCGGACCAGCGCCACGATCTCATCGACCGTCATCTGCGTAACATCCTCACCGTTGACTGCCGTGATGATATCGCCGCTTTTTACTCCCTCTTCCATAGCGGAGCCGCTGCTGTATACCTGGATCACGGTCGTCTCCATGGTTTCGGCATCCTGCTGGATCTGTACGCCGATCCCACAGTAGCTTCCGTTAGAAGCCTCCATCATGGCGGCATATTCATCCGCCGTCAGATACTGGGAGTAAGGGTCGTCGGAGGCGTTCACATAAGCCTTAAGCGCCTCATTGATCATTTCTTCTTTATCATAGTCAAGGACCAGATGCTCGTCCACATAGTCCATGACCTCTTCAAAGCGTCTGGCCGCCGCTTCGTTCTCGGCTCCTTCCGTCGTTTCCTGCCCCTGCGGATAACGGTCGTACAGGCGTTCAAACCCATGCAGGATGCTGCGGAGCATCACGCTGCCGATAAGCAGTGCGCAAACAATAAAGATGCCGAAGCCGATCCAAAAGCCTTTCCAAAAGCCTCTGTTTTTATCCTCTTGCATATGTCCCTCCGTCACGCCTTCAAATGGCGGCGCATCGAAAAGAAGCTGCCTAAGACGCCGATCCCGATCCCTAACAGCAGGGCGGCAGGCAGCAGGACCTTAAACACCTCCGCACGTTCCAGAAAGCTGAGCAGCGTTCCAAATGCCATAAGGCGGCTGCTCAGTGACTGTACCGTACGGTCATAGTAATAACCGACGACCGCTAACGGAATCGCCGCACCGATAAGGCCGATGATCATTCCCTGAAGCATAAAGGGGAAACGGATAAAGCGGTTGGTCGCGCCGAGATAGCGCATAATATGGATCTCATCCTTCCGCATCGCGATCGCGACGGAAATGGAATTGCCGATCAGCATAACGGAAATAACGAGCAGCACCGTGAGCACGATCATGGTGATCATTTCTATGATCCTGCCGAGATTGCTCAGTCCCTCGGCAAGCAGATTGGAGGCATTGACCTTTCTGACGCCGTTGATACTTCCCAGATAACTGACAAAGCGCTGCTGATCCCCGATATCGGTCAGGAATATTTCATAGGAGGCCGAATTGGCTAACGGGTTATCTTCGATAAAGCCTTCGGCTAACTTCTCGTTCCCGTTAAAATAGATGGCCTTGAAGCTCTCCCAGGCTTCCTCGGCAGAGGTAAAGACCATGCGGGCAACTTCTTTCCTCTCGCCGATCTCTTCCCCGATCTTCCGAATCTCTGTCTCCGAAAGTCCCTCATCAAAAAATACCGTGATCCCTATGGTGTCCTCCGCCTGCTCGACGATGGAGCTGATATTCGCTAACGTGGCATAAGAGGCCGAAAAGAGAAAGATCGTGGCGATCATGACCAGCAGGGAGAAAAACGAGGTGGCAGGATTTTTGAAGATGTTGCGGAAACCTCTGCCGATCAAAAAGGAAAGATTACGCATCGCCGTCTTCTCCCTTCTCCGTTCCGTCCGGTTCCTGCTTAGTCTC
>JAZRYN010000138.1:0-8951 GCA_045600745.1 Lachnospiraceae bacterium | reverse complement strand
ATGAAAACCCATCAGACGGGAGAAAAGAAGGCATGAACAGAGAAGATGTCCTTGCAGTCCTTGGCGGCTGCTTCCACGGCGAGCCGCGTCATGCAGTTGTGCCTGCCTGCCCTGTGAGCGGCAGCATTTATGTGCCGAAGGCGCTTGCCGGAGAATTCCTGACTTATGAGGAAAAAACGGACGAAAAGGCCGCAGAGAGCTTCCCGGAGGAATGGCAGACAGAGCCGCTTCCGGGCGAGGACAGCCGGCCCGGTCTAAATTAAAGGATTCGAGGAAAAAACATGCCGATCGCACAGGATCATATCCGTAATTTCAGTATTATCGCACATATCGACCACGGCAAATCCACGCTGGCGGACCGAATCATCGAACAGACCGGCCTTCTGACCAAACGGGAGATGCAGGACCAGGTCCTGGACAATATGGACCTGGAGCGTGAGCGCGGCATTACCATTAAAGCACAGGCCGTGAGAACGGTCTACAACGCAAAGAACGGTGAGGAGTATATCCTGAATCTGATCGATACGCCCGACCACGATGACTTTAACTACGAGGTGTCGCGCAGCCTTGCCGCCTGCGACGGTGCGCTCCTGGTGGTCGATGCGGCGCAGGGCATCGAGGCACAGACGCTTGCGAATGTGTATCTGGCTCTGGACAATGATCTTGAGGTGATCCCCGTCATCAACAAGATCGATCTGCCGAGTGCCGAACCGCAGCGGGTGATCGAGGAGATCGAAGATGTGATCGGTCTGGAGGCGCAGGATGCTCCGCTCATTTCCGCGAAGAACGGAATCAATATCGATGCCGTTCTGGAGGCGATCGTAAACCGCCTGCCGGCGCCTGCCGGCTCGCCGGACAAGCCGCTCAGGTGCCTGATCTTTGATTCGTTTTATGACAACTACCGCGGCGTCGTGGTCTTTTTCCGCATACTGGACGGCTCGGTCCGCAAGGGGATGCGGATACGGCTGATGGCGACCGGCGCGGAATATGATGTGGTCGAGGTGGGCTATTTCGGCGCGGGACAGCTGATCCCCTGCGACGAACTGGAGACCGGCATGGTCGGCTATCTGACGGCCAGCATCAAAAACGACAAGGATACCCGCGTGGGCGATACGATTACGGAGGCGGCGCGCCCCTGCGCGGAAGCGCTGCCCGGCTACAAGAAGGTCCAATCCATGGTGTTCTGCGGCATGTACCCGGCAGACGGCGCAAAGTATCCGGACCTTCGGGACGCACTCGAACGCCTGCAGTTAAATGATGCTTCGCTGACCTACGAGCCGGAGACCTCGGTGGCTCTCGGCTTCGGCTTCCGCTGCGGCTTTCTCGGACTGCTCCATCTGGAGATCATCGAGGAAAGGCTGGAACGGGAATACAACCTTGACCTTGTCACGACCGCGCCGAGCGTGGTGTATAAGGTCCATAAGCTGAACGGGGAGAGCATAGACCTTTCCAACCCGACCAACCTTCCCGATCCGGCAGAGATCGATTACATGGAAGAGCCGGTGGTCACGGCGGAGATCATGGTCACCGCCGAATTTATCGGCCCGATCATGAAGCTTTGTCAGGAACGACGCGGTGTTTACATCGGAACGGAATATATTGAATCCACCCGTGCCATCCTCAAATACGAGCTGCCGCTCAACGAGATCATTTATGACTTTTTCGACGCATTGAAATCACGCTCCCGCGGCTATGCGTCGCTCGACTATACGCTTAAGGGATATGTGGGGTCGGAGCTCGTCCGTCTGGACATTCTGATCAACCGTGAGGTGGTGGATGCCCTGAGCTTTATCGTGCATGAATCCGTTGCCTACGAGCGCGGACGCCGCATGTGCGAGCGGCTGAAGGAGGAGATCCCGAGGCATCTGTTCGAGATCCCGATCCAGGCGGCGATCGGCAGCAAGATCATTGCCAGAGAAACGGTCAAGGCCGTGAGGAAGGATGTCCTGGCCAAGTGCTACGGCGGAGACATCACGCGAAAGAAGAAGCTGCTTGAAAAGCAGAAGGAAGGAAAGAAACGGATGCGTCAGATCGGCAACGTGGAGGTGCCGCAGCAGGCCTTCATGAGCGTGCTGAAACTGGACGAGGACCGGTAAGAAAAGGCAAAGCCAAGAAGAGAGACTGTGATGGAGAAAAGACCGCTGAGCGTTTATATTCACATTCCGTTCTGCAGAAAAAAATGCCTGTATTGCGATTTCCCCTCGGCGCCCGGAACGCCGGACGAGATCGCGTACTATTTCCGCGTCCTGATGAAGGAGATCCGCTCCTTCGAGGCGCTCGACAGCCTGTATACGGTAAAAACCATCTTTTTCGGCGGCGGCACTCCCTCTTTCGTGGGGGCGCAGTATATCGAACAGGTGCTGAACCTGCTGCGGACCCAGTATCACTTTGACAAGGATATCGAGATCACGCTCGAAGCCAATCCCGGTACCCTGACGAAGGAAAGCCTTTCCGCCTACCGCAGAATGGGCATCGGACGCCTGAGTCTGGGACTGCAGTCCGTGCATGAGGATGAATTGAAGCTGCTCGGCCGCATCCACAGCTATCAGGACTTCCTGCGCAGCTATGACATGGCGCGGGAAGCCGGCTTTTCCAATATCAACATCGATCTGATGAGCGGTCTGCCCCGGCAGACCATGGAAAAATGGAAGAAGACTCTGGAGACCGTGTGCCGGCTGGAGCCGGAGCATATTTCCGCCTATTCGCTGATCATCGAGGAGGGCACACCGTTTGCCGACACCTGGGGCACGCGGCAGGGACGCATCTACCTGCCCGGCGAGGAGCTGGACCGGCAGATGTATCATTACACGAAGGAGTATCTGCACAGCTGCGGCTACGAGCGATACGAGATATCGAACTATGCAAAGCCGGGAAGGGAATGCCGCCATAATCTGACTTACTGGACCTGCGGCGAATATATCGGCTTCGGGCAGAGCGCGGCGTCCTATGTGGATGGACGGCGGTTCCAGAATCCGGCAGGAAGGGAAGACTACTGGAACCATGCCCGCAGCGCCTATGCGGGCTATAAGGCGGCGAAGCCTCTCAGTCTGAAAGCCCGCGAGGAGGAATATATGTTCCTGGGGCTTCGGACGATGCGCGGAGTTTCCCGCGAGGAGTTCAAAAAACGCTTCGGGGAAAGCTTCCCGGGAACCTACGAGAAGAAGCTTCTGGATTACTGCCGGCAGGGATTTATGGAGAAGGCAGAGGACAGGCTCCGCCTGACGGATAAGGGGATCGACGTCAGCAATATCATCATGTCGGACTTCCTGCAGGATTAGGAGGAACTATGGCGGTCTATTTTCTGTTTGGCGAGGGAGGAAGCGGCAAATCGCATCTTCTCCGCGAAGAGGTGATCCGCAAAAGCCTGGAGGATCCGCGCTCGCGCCACATCGTATTCGTGCCCGAGCAGTCCACCTTTACGACGCAGCAGGCATTTATCAGACAGCATCCGCGAAGGGCGATGCTGAATATTGAGGTGATCAGCTTCGGACATCTGGCGAGGCGTGTTTTTCGTGAGTTTTCCGCGGACGGGACCGTGGTTCTGGAGGAAAACGGGAAAAAGCTCCTGCTGGCGCTGGCGGCGGAGGATGTCCGAAAAGATCTGTCGGTCTATGCCGGACAGATCAGCCGCCCGGGATTTCTGACAAAGCTCGGCAGTCTGTTTGCCGAGTGGGATATGAATGATATCTCTCCGCAGCGCCTGCGGCAGGCGGCGGACGGAAACGGCATCACGCCGCTTCTTTCTGCAAAGCTTAAGGATCTGGCGCTGCTTTATGAGGCCTTTAAAGAAAGGCTGGGCGCCGGACGGGCAACGGCAGAGGAAATGCTGCCGCGTCTCTTGCGTCTTATTCCCCGCTCGGATGCGGCTAAGGGGGCATACCTTTATTTCGACGGCTTTACCGGCTTTACGAGCGTGCAGTACCGCCTGATCACCGAGCTTATCCGCAGGAGCCGGGACTGCCTTTTTGTCCTGACGCTGCCCAAAAAGGAAGCGGAGCGGATAAACCGCCTGAGTCAGGCCGATCTTTTCGGAATGAGCGCCGCCGCCGTAAACCGTATCACGCGCTGCGCGGAGGAAGCCGGGACAAGAGTTGGAGGAAGCTTTTTCTCCGGAGAAAAGAGACAAGCTGTAAAACATGAAGACTTAAAGCACCTTGAGTCCTGCTTAATGCGATTCAACAAGGAAAAATTCCCTGAAGAGCCGACTCACATCGGCATCATGGCGTGCCGGAACGCAAGAACGGAATGCCGGGCAGCCCTGCTTGAGATCCTGCGCCTTGCCCGCGAAGAAGGCTTTGCCTGGCGGGACATTGCCGTGGTCGTCGGGGATAAGGACCGTTACATTCCTCTCCTTGAAGAGGAATTAAGGGGAGCGGGCATCCCGTATTTTACCGACCGCCGCCTTCCGCTTGACCGCCATCCGCTTATCCGTCTGATCGAGGCGGCATTGGACGCGGCAGTGGGAAATTACGACCGGGACAGTGTGCTCCGCTATCTGAAAAATGAATGCGCGCCGGTCTCCCGGGAGGAGAGCGACCGGTTTGAGAATTATCTTCTTTCCGCAGGGATCCGTGGAGGCCGCTCAGGCAGGAAACCGATGACGGAGACCTATACGCGCTTAGACCGCCGGCACGGCGAGTCCGAGGAGGACTACGGCGTCCGCAGGAAAGACGTGCTGGAGGAGATGAACGCGCTCCGCGAGCGGATATTTCCTCCGCTCCTTGCGCTCGGCGAGCGGATAAAAGGCCGGGGGCGGGCCGACGACAAAGCCGATGCTGTGTTAAACTTCCTCGAGGAGATCAGGGCGGAGGAAAAGCTCGCGCAAAGCGAAGCGGCCCGCAGAGTCTCCGGACGCTTAAGAGAAACGGATGACCGGCAGAGCATTTTTCCCTGCGTGAACGGCTTCTTTACGGAGATGAAGGCGCTTCTCGGCGGGATGCCGATAAACGCGGCGGACTTTTGTCTGCTTACGAAGACCGGGCTGGACAGCTTGAAGCTGGGAATGCTTCCGGCGGAGCCGGATCAGCTGCTGATCGGTGATGTGGAAAGAAGCCGCATGGGAGACATCAAGGCGCTGCTCGTGCTCGGTTTTAATGAGGGAACGATCCCGGGCACGCACCGAAGCGGCGGGATCATCACCGACCGTGAACGGATCCAGCTCGAGCAGTATGAACCGGATCTCGGCTATACGGACGAGAAAGCCATGCTTGAAGAACGCTTCTATATTTACCGGCTTCTGACAAGGCCGACAGAGAAGCTGTATCTCAGCTATTCGGAGCTTGGGTCTGACGGAAAGAGCCTTTCGGAAAGCCCGGTCCTTGTGGAGATAGGAGAGCTGTTCCCGAAGCTTGTCAGGAAGGATTTTGCTATCGTGTGCCGTCAGGACCCCGTGCAGGCTGCCGCCAATGAAGAGACGGCCGCCCGGGTGCTGGCGGAACAGATCCGTACGCGCCGCGGCGGTTTTGATGCGCTCTATGCGCTGCTGTCCCGCTCGGCTGATTTTGCTCCCCGGCTGGAAAAGCTTGAGCAGGGCGCCCTGCTTTATTACCGGCCGGCGGTGCTTAGCCCCGGACAGGCGGAGGCTCTGTATGGCAGGATCCTTAACGGAAGCGTTACCAGACTGGAGCAATTTGCGGCATGTCCGTACAGACATTTTCTGCAATACGGCCTGGGACTGAAGGAAAGAGACGAGCATGTCTGGCAGCGGACGGATCATGGAAACTTCTTCCACAGGGTCATGGAGGTCGTTCTGCGAAGCGCTTCGGAAAGCGGAAAAAGCGTAAAGGAACTGAATGAAGAGGAAAGACGTTCGCTGATCCGGAAGGGGATCGGGGAAGCCCTTAAAAATGGCGAAGATACCGGACTTTCGGAAAAGGCAAACGGCGATTATCTGGTCGGGCGCTGGGAAAAGCTGTTTGAGCAGCAGCTTCTTGCCATGGGCGAGCTTATGGAAGAGGACGGCTTTAAGCCGGAACGGTTCGAACTGCGCTTCGGCGGCAGCAGGCTGCCTCTCCGTATTGCCCTCGGGGACGGAAGGACGATGGATCTAAGCGGTCAGATCGACAGACTGGACAGCTGGAAAAACGGCGGGACAGAGTGGATAAGGATCGTGGATTATAAGACCTCGGAGCAGCAGCTGGACCTGACGAAGCTGCATGAAGGCCTGCAGCTGCAGCTATTTACCTACCTTGACGTTGCCCTGGAACAGGCGCGGAGCGAGGGACGAAGCGTGAAGCCGGGAGGCCTTTATTATGCGAGCCTGACGGAGAAATGGCTCAGAGAAGCCAGTGAGGACCCGGAAAAGCTAAGAGAAAAGCGGCTTGCGGGCTACCGTCTGTCCGGCATGACGGCCGATGAGGTCGTGGCGGTCTCCGGCGATGCGGATCTGGGAGCGAAAAAGACAAAGGGCGTTTGCTCCTCCGATGCCCTGACGGCGGTCTGCCGCTTCGTCAGAGGGCAGGTGATCCGTTTGGGAAGAGAGATCCTTGACGGCAAGATCGCCGCCGACCCGCCTGAGGACGCCTACAGTCCCTGCCGTTTCTGCGAATACCGGAGCATCTGCCGCTTTGACAGGCGCATTCCGGGCATGAAGCCGCATGAGGTCAGAAAGATCAGCCGGGAAGAATTCAGGGAAGCGGTCGGCCTTGCCGCAGAAGAGAAGGAGGAGACCCTATGAGCTTTATTCCGAATCCGATGCAGGATAAGGTCATTCGTCACCGAAACGGCTCCCTGTTAGTAGCGGCTGCGGCCGGAAGCGGCAAGACAACGACCCTGATCGCGCACGTCATGTCCCGTCTTTGCGAAAGCGACCCCCGAAAACGCGGCGATCTGCGCCGCATGATCATCGTGACCTACACGAATGCGGCGGCTTCCGAGATGCGGGCGAAGCTGATCAAAGAGCTGGGAAAGGCGCAGGAAAGCGCCCCTGGCAATGCCTGGCTGCGCCTGCAGTCGGAGATCGTCGGGCAGGCCCATATCTGCACGGTGGACAGCCTCTGCGGCTTTCTGGTGCGCAGCTATTTTGACCGGCTGAACATTTCCCCGGACATCCGTATTGCGGACAGCGCCGAGCTCGTGCTGCTGAAGGAGGATGTGCTGGATGCGCTGATGGAGGAGAAGTACGCCGCGGGAGACGATGAGGATTTTTTTGATCTCGTAACGGATTATTCCTCGGAAAAATCGGACGGCGAGATCCGGAAAATGGTGCTGCAGCTTTATGAAACGGCGCAGAACGCTTTATATCCGGAGGAATGGCTGGCGGAAGCGGAAAAGCCTCAGCCCGAAAAGGAGGAAGACTTCTTTGGTCAGGACTGGATAAGGGAAAGCAATCGGGAAATCGAACGCACGCTCGCGGGGATAGAAGCCCGGCTCGAAGCCCTGCGGCAGGAGGTCCTTGAAAGCCGTGCGCCCCAACGAAATATCTTCCTTCCGGTCCTGCAGGACGATGAAGCGCGCATAAGGCGGCTGCTCGGGACGGTTCTTACCGGTAAGCTGAAGCTCTTTTCGGAAAAAACCAAGTGGACCAGGAAGCCGGGACTGCAAAAGAAAACGGCAAACGAGGAGGACGAGGCGCTTGACGAACGCGTAAAGGCGATGCGCGACGCCTGTAGATCAGCCTGCACGGAGCTGGAAAAGCGTTACGGCAGCTCTCCTGCCCGCAGCTTTGCGCTGGTCAGGATGGCGGACAGGCCGAAACGGGCGCTGCTTGCCCTTGCCCGGGAGTTTTCCTGCCGTTTCAAGGCGGAAATGCAGGCGCGGAATATCACGGACTTCATCGGAATGGAGCATTATGCACTGAGCCTGCTCACGGAAAAGGGAACGGATGGGCGGACTGTGCGCACCGCGCTCGCTTCTCAGCTTGCGGAGGGCTTTGACGAGATCGTTATCGATGAATATCAGGACATCAACAATGTTCAGGACGAGCTGCTGAGCGCACTTTCAGGCGAGGCGGACGGCAGACCGAACCTGTTTATGGTGGGCGACGTCAAGCAGAGCATCTACCGCTTTCGCCGCGCCAATCCGGAGATCTTTTTACAGAAGTACAAGAGCTATGGCACGGAGGAGGGCGCAAGCAGAAAAATCGATCTTTCAGCCAACTATCGCTCGCGCCGGGAGATCGTGGACGGTGTGAATGACCTGTTCCGCAGGATCATGGATGAGCCGCTTGGCGGCATCACCTACGACGAAAAGGCGCAGTTGAATTTCGCTGCGTCCGGTTTCAGCGGAAGCGGAAACGCTCCTGAGGTCCTTCTTTGCGAAAAAGACGGCGACGCCCGGAACAGCCGCGCTGCCGAGGCCGCAGGGATCGGCAGGAAGATCCTCGAACTGACGGAAAGCGGAAGGCTGCAGGATGGAGAGGGCAAAACGCGCCCGGTCCGTTTCCGGGATATCCGCATTTTGATGAAGAGCCTGAATGAGGCAAGGATCTACGTCGATACGCTTGCCGAAATGGGCATTCCGGCAGCGGCGCCCTTAAAGCACGGCTTTTACGACACCCAGGAGGTCCAGACGGTTCTGGCTCTGCTGAAAATGATTGACAATCCGAGGCAGGATATTCCTCTTGCTTCCGTCATGACGTCGCCGCTTGGCGGTTTTACGGACAGCGAGCTGGCGGATATCGCTGCTTTTGCCGCAAGGAAGGCTCCGGCTGCGGGCGATCTTTACGAACGTCTTCAGGCGGCATGGACGGCTGCCCCGGGCAGCTTCGGTAAGCTGGGGCGTTTTCTGGAGCAGCTTGACCGCTGGAGGGACATGGCAGGGATATTTACCATCCCGGAGCTGATCCATGCGCTCATGGAAGAGACCGGGTATGATCTGTATCTTCGGGCGATGCCCGGCGGCATGACAAGGTTAGCCAATCTGGAAGCGCTGCTTGACCGGGCGGAAAACTTCGAGAGCACCAGCTACCGGGGGCTTTATCAGTTTAACCGTTATATCGAACGGGTAAAGGA
>JAZRYN010000137.1:0-3376 GCA_045600745.1 Lachnospiraceae bacterium | reverse complement strand
AGCACCGCCGCCTCACCCGCGACCTCTCGGTTGCGGTAGAAGATATATCTTCCGTCCTCAAAGATCTCCTCCCATGCAATGACCGTGTGTCCGTGCTCCAGAACGCTGCTTGTAAAGTCAAGGTTCTGCACGGCGTGAGCCCAGCCGAAAAGGATCTTCCCGTCCGCAAGGGTGTCAAGATAGTCGGCATCGCCCAGCTTGACGTCGGTTATTACGTCGCACCTCATGACCTCTTCTCTGGGAACACAGCGGCAGCCGTATGCGAGGTATTCTTCATCGGCAAAGCCCAGAGCCCTGACGTATCCCTGCTCAAAGAACAGCTTGTCGCAATGTCTGATCCCCTTCAGGTCCTCCGGCAGAATTGCCTTTCTCTTTTCGTTGTTTTTATGGCTGATAAGAAAACCGATCGTGTTCATTGTTTGTCTCCAACTCTGATTTTTTTACTATCATATTTCATTTTTCGCGGTTTGTCAAATCGGTATTAATAATATCGCAAAGCCTTGTCTGCGAAAGCCCTACGGCGTGAAAAATCTTCGGCCTTAAACGCAGGGATTTTGACCTTTATCAAGGCAGAGGACGCCGCCGGGCAGATGGCCCGCGCCATCGTGGTCATCCGGATCCTCCCGCAGGCGCTGTGCTGCTCTTTTGGTTGCCTTTTTGCCGGTAATGTGGTATGATGTGACGTAACACATACCGAATTCCGTAATAAATAAGTCGGGGGAATATGCAAATGATCACGATCAAGGACATCGCGGAGCTTGCGGGGGTGAGCCCCACAACGGTCTCCAACGTGCTGCACGGGCGCACGGAAAAAATGTCTCCGGAAACATTGGAGAAGGTGAAGAAGGTCATCAAGGAACAGAACTACGTCTCCAATATGGCCGGGCGGCTGCTTGCCAATTACGGCTCGCGTATCATCGGCGTCATCATGACCTATGAGCGCCGCAACGATATCAATGCCATCCAGAACCCGTTTTACAGCGAGATCGTCGGTGCGCTGGAAAAGAACATCCGCAAGGAGGGCTATTACATGATGCTCTACACCTCCGGAAGCGCGGAGGAGAGCATACAGATGGCGCTTTCGTGGAATGTGGAGGGGCTCATCATTCTCGGCTGTCCGCCCTGCGACTGCCGGAAGCTTCGCGAACAGCTCGACAAGCCCGTTGTATTCGTGGACACCTATTTTGAAGACGATCCCGACAGCTATGACAATGTCGGCCTGCGGGACTACGAGGGCGGCTACCTCATGACCGAGTATCTCCTTCGGATGGGCCATCGCCGCATCGCCTTCCTCGCGGATGAGGAGCACCCGGTCGGGGTAGACTATGAACGATTAAACGGCTGCCGGGATGCCTTACGCGCCTGCGGGATCACTCCCTCGGAGTGTGACTATATTCCGCTGCCCTTCCGTCTGGAGGAGCGCGACCGCCTGATCCGTTCCCTTTGCGCGGAACGCATCAGGGACTATACGGCGCTGTTTTTTGCCTCGGATTTCTATGCCATCGACGCGGTGAACGTCCTTTTCTCCGAGGGCATCTCTGTTCCGGAGGACATTTCCGTGGTCGGCTTTGACGACAACGTGTTTGCCGTGGAATGCCGTCCGCAGCTTACGACCGTGCGGCAGAACATCTCCGACAAGGCCTTCCATGCCGTAAAAAAGGTCATGGAGCTGATCACCGGTACGCCCTCATCCGAGCGGAACATCCGTCTGCCGGTCGAACTCGTTCTGCGCAGCAGCGTGAAGGCGATCGATCCCGAAAACTAAATTGTGCGAAACAAACAAAAATCGTTTTAGGATTTGTATATTTCGTTGGTGTTGCGTAACACTATTGAATTATTAAGGCTTCAATGCTATACTTCTTTCAGGTGTTACGAAACACCATCAAAAAATGAAAGGATTGAAAAAATATGAAAAGAATTACAGCGCTCCTTCTGGCTGTGATCATGGTCTTCGCCCTTGCTGCCTGCGGTCAGCCCGAAGCCGGCGGCGAAGGTGATGCAGCACAGAATGTGGACCTGTCCTTCTTCACCGGCAAGGTGGAAACTGTTGATCTCATCGACGAGATCATTGCTGCCTACAACGCACAGAGCAACGGCATAACCGTTGAGCAGGAGTATCAGAACGATGCAAGCAATATCATCAAGGTCAAGTTCGCATCCGGTGAATCTCCCGACGTTATGACCACTTACGAGCAGGAATTCGTCGATCAGGGCAAGTACATGGATCTGGGTGAAATGAGCCAGTGGTGGGACCGTCTGATCCCCTCCATGAAGGAAAACTGCACCGACCTGAATTCCGGCAAGCAGTTCCGTGTCTGCACCAACATGACCATGGCAGGCTTCTTCTACAACAAGCAGATGTATGAAGATCTCGGTCTGGAGGTTGCAACCACATGGGAGCAGTTCGTGTCCAATCTGGAAGCCATAAAGGCCGCTTATCCCGACGTTGACCCGTGGTTCATCTTCGGTGAAGCATGGCATCTCGGCCACCTGATCGAGTTCCTGCCGCACGGCTACATCAGGGCAAAGTACGGCGCGACCGAAGCTAAAAAGGCATTTCTGAATAACGATTCCGCCGTCCTCAACTGGGCCGACCCCGACGGCGCAATGGGCACCTTCGCCAAGAATCTGGTCGATCTGCAGAACAAGGGTCTTATCAACGCTGACGTGCTGACCGCTACCAGTGACAACTGCATCGATGCATTTGTCACCGGCAAGTGTGCTATGTTCTCCAACGGCATGTGGTGCCTGTCCAGTATTCTGGAAAAGAATCCCGACATGGCTGATAATATCGGCTTTGCTCCCTATCCCTCCTTCATGGCTGACGGCACTCCCGTAGTTCTGGTAGCTGAGGACTCCGGTTACTGCATCAGCGCGGATACCGAGAACACCGATGCTGCTGTTGATTTCCTCAACTTCCTGTTCAGCGCGGAAAACCAGAAGAAGTACGCCGAATCTCTGGGCTCTCCCAGTGCATTCACCGACGTGGATGCCGAGTGGGCTCCCGCGAGCGTCGTGAACGGTGTTAACGATGCTGTGGCAAGCGCTGTGAATATCGGCTACACTAACGAAAAGCCTGCCGGCTTCTCCGGTGATGACGCAGGACGCATGGTTCAGGATCTGCTTGCAGGTACCTATACTCCCGAGCAGTTTGCACAGGCTTATGAAGATGCCTGGAACGCAGGCTTCTGATCTTTCAAGAACATTGGCGGCGGCGCATCAAAAACGCCGCCGTTTTTGATATTGATACTAATATCTAATAAAAACAAGACAATCTTTACGGTCTTATTTCCGCCATGCTGCGTTAAAGCCCTTGACCATATATCTCCATTATGTTCTGCGGTCTTTGCCTTGCCTGACGAAAAAAATCCTCGTA
>JAZRYN010000136.1:0-5876 GCA_045600745.1 Lachnospiraceae bacterium | reverse complement strand
CCGATGGCATGGAAGTCTCCGGTGAAATGAAGATTGATGTCTTCCATGGGAACGACCTGGGCATAGCCGCCGCCGGCCGCACCGCCCTTAATACCGAACACCGGGCCGAGAGACGGCTCGCGCAGTGCCACGATGGCGTTTTTTCCCATCTTTCTGAGACCGTCGGTCAGACCCACACTTGTCGTGGTCTTGCCTTCTCCGGCAGGGGTGGGGGTGATCGCGGTGACTAAGACCAGCTTTCCGTCCGGCTTGTCCGCAAGATCCTTTAACATCCGGTAGTCGACCTTGGCTTTGTAATTGCCATACTGCTCAAGGTACTTTTCGTCGACCCCGGCGCGAGCCGCTATCTCGGTGATCTTCTTCTTTTCGCAAGCCTGTGCGATCTCAATATCGGATTTGACTGTCATGAAAGCCTCCTGTTATGGTGTAATACTATTCGGTTAGAATTTAGCAATTTAACGGGGAAAAGTCAAGGAAACGACCCGTGATTTTTGACGCCGGACGTTTTCTCTTTTCCCTCAATATCGGTCTGTGGTCTCGATCCCGGTCTTGGAAAAAGCAAAGCGCTGGCTGCCGTAAAGGCTGTAATAGCCGGAAAGCACAAAGGAGACCGTGACCGTAACGGCAAAAAAGGAAAGACCGACGCCCTGAAACATTTCCATGGCGATCATGAGCGAGGCAATGGGACAGTTGGTCGCGCCGGCGAAGACGGCGATCATACCGAGAGCGGCCGAAAAAGGGACAGGCATGCCGAAAAGCACGCCGAAGAGCGCCCCGAAGCAGGCTCCGATGCTTAAGGTGGGCACGATCTCGCCGCCCTTAAAGCCGCCGGCGAGGGCAAGCGCAGTAAAAAGGAGCTTGAGCAGAAAGGCGAAGGGGACGGCTTTTCCGAGCATGGCAAGCTCGATCAGATCGCTCCCGGAGCCGCTAAAGACCTCGGTTCCGAGAAGCCGCGTCAGGGCGGCGATCAGACATCCTGCGGCAAGGGCCCGCAGCATCGCATTCGGAATGAGCTTTTTTGCGGCTTCGGCGGCGCGCCGGAAGGTGATAACGAGCAGGATCGATAAGAGCGCACAGAGAAGACCGAGCAGGCCGGCCTTGAGGAGCATGAGGGCGTCTGCCTGCGGCAGCGGATCAAGCGGATAAAGCTCGGGAGAAGCGCCCATTTGCCGGGAAATGCCGGAACCGATGAAAGCGGAAAAGACACAGGGAATAAGGGCTGCGTAGTGAAAGACGCCGATGCGGGTAACTTCGATGCAGAAAATGGCTGCGGCAACGGGAGTCCCGAAGAGGGCGGCAAAGACCGCGCTCATGCCGCTCATGACGGCAATGCGCATGTCGCTGTCGTCAAAATGAAGCAGCTCGCCGAAGCGGCGTCCCATCCAGCCGCCGAGCTGGAGCGCCGCTCCCTCGCGTCCGACGGAGGCCCCTCCGAGATGGGAGAGGACCGTCGATACGAAAATCAACGGCCCGGTTGCTGCCGGGATGTCATCTCCTTCCGAGATCGCAGTCAGGACCATATTCGTGCCGCGGCTGTTCTCCTCGTGAAGGCAGCGATAAAGAAACGCAATAAGAATGCCGATAAGCGGCAGCAGATAGAGGATCCAGGGACGGTCCGTGCGGATGCGAGTTACGGCGCGGATGGCTCCGGCAAACAAGCCGCCGAGCAGACCGCCGATCCCGCCGGCTGCCGCCGCGAAAAGGGACCATTTGATCAGATAACGGATGCTTGGAAATACGGAAGGAACTTTTGAGAAAATTTTCATGATCAGCAGTTGATATTCCTTTTTTATAGCGAGATTTCGCGAAAATTGAATCTGCGGCAAGGCGGCCGCCTATTTTTGTCGCCTTCCTTACTCGTAGGAAAAACCGTGCATCCGGTTCGTGTTCGGAAACGGTAAGCACGTTAAGTCTTATTATAGGAAAAAACAGGAGCGGCTGTCAATGGCGGTCGGCGAAAGAAAAGCAGGGCCTTTATCAAGGTCTTTGGAAAGAAAAAGCAAGGGCGGCATGTCCCAGCATCATGTCGCCCTTTAAATAATAATGAAGAAGAAGGAGGGAGCTGAATCTCAGCTCAAATTATGAAAAACTCTTATCTGACTCAAAGAATACAGGAGCCATATGTCGATAATGTGAGGAGAATGTAATTGTTTTCGGCAGAAAATGTGAACAAAATATGAATGGCGGCAAGGTCATCCGGCAATCATCCACAGCCAGTACGTCGGAAGGAAGAGCCGCACTTTTGCCAGCACGGGGACGATCAGCGAAAGATCGGTGTAAATGGGACAGAGGGCAAGCGAGGCAAGCAGGAGAAGGAGGCAGAAAAGACCCTGCCAGCTCCGCCCGGGAAGAAGCTCAAGCAGAAGTCCGAAGACAAACAGCAGGGGGATATAACAAAGAAGCGGCAGAAGAAGGGACGGCCATCCGCAGAGGAGGGCTGCACCCGCGGCTGAAAGATACAGCAGACCGCCTCGGATAAGCGCTCCGGGAAGAAGCAGGCTCTGCACGGCTCTTTTTCTGCCGATGCGGGCGGAAAGAGCGCGGGCTTCGGTGATGAGCGGTTCCGCGGCGCCGTAGTACACCGCCGTGAAAAGAAGCAGGGAAAGCATGCCCAGAAAGAAACGGCTCTGCCGGTCGTTTGCTGCGTTCAGTCTGCCTTTTTCGGTCAGGATCTCAAAGCGGAAAAGCTTTTCGGCTTCCAGGCTTTTATAATACTCGGCGGAGCTTTCTTCTTCGGAGATGCCGGAGCCGTCAAGGGCGTCTGCCATGATGTAGGGGGCATAGACCGTAAAGAGCGCCGCAGCCGCATGCTCCTGCCAAAGATCGGGAAGGAGAGAATTCGGCGATTTGATAAAACGGAGAAGACCGGAGAGCTGCCCGGTCGTCAGAGCCTGAGAAGCCTCACCGGGAATGATGACGCCGGCGTCGGCGCGTCCCGAAGCTACGGCGCTTCTGACAGCGGCCTCGTCAGGCAGGCGGACAAAGCCTGCTTCCTCGAGATATGAGGCGATTCGGGAGGCATCCGCATCCTCCTTACCGTCCGCGGCAAATACGGGGGCAGGAGCCGCAACGTCGGCAGCCGCCCGCTGAGCAAGGCACGGCATAAGAAGAACAAGCAGAAGAAATAGCGCGAATCGGGGCGCCGCCAAAAGGCGCTTGAAGCTGAAAACAAGGGCATTCATTCGGGATCACCTCCTGTCCGGAAGGGACGGAGCCGGAGCACCCGAAGAGTCCACATCGACAATGCGGCGGTGAACAGGGCGGCGATTCCCATTGCCGTCCAGTCGGCGGTCCCGCCGAATAAGGGCGTGAAAAAGCTGACGGCAAGACCGGAGGGCGTAAAGCGGCCGATTTCGGTAAGCGCCGGAGCAAGCATACTGCGGGGAACGATCCCGCCCGCCAAAAACAGGCCGGCTGCGGCAAGTGCCGTGATCAGGCCGAAGGAGGCGCTGCGGCTTGCCGTCAGTACGGCGATCAGGGAAACAAAAAGGCTGATGAAGACAAGACCGAGCAGGGCCAGAAGGATGGCAAAGGGGGTGAGCGTGAGAGGAATGATGCGGCCAAGGCCGATAAGCAGCAGCACGCCGAGGAACACGCGGAAAACGAACGGCCAGAACCATTTGCCCAGGAAAAAGCCGGCGGGGCTGACGCCGAGCGCGTAGAGCCTTGTCAGCATGTCGGGGCGGTCGTCCGTCAGATACAGCTCCGGAAAAAACAGGCCGCACAGCAGGAAAAAGAGAACCAGCCATGCCGCGGCATAGTACGCCGTGATGGAGAGCGAGGTCCCGTCGTAGGCGGTGACCTCGGTGGTGACGGCGCTGTCGAACAGGGACAGCGCGGCCTGCATGAGGCCGTTATTGCTCTTGATCAGGAAATTCTTTTCCCAGTCGCCCGGCAGATCGTGCGCCCGGATCAGGTGCTGACCGGCAAATACGCCGAACTGCCCCGCGGCAAGCAGCCGCTCGCCGAACTGTGCGACCGAATAAACGGTCTCGGCGGAAGCGGCAGCGGCCTCGGAAAGGATGATGCGGCCTGTGGCTTTGCGTCCTGCGGAGATGTCATTCACATAACCCTCCGGCAAGACGATGACGGCGGCACATTTTCCGTCAGCTAACAGGGAAAGGGCAGCCTCCTCGCTTTCGGCGGTCTCAATATGCAGCAGACTGTCGATATAACTCTGGGCTTCCACCGTACTGATCGCGATGCGGCTGTAAAGAGAATCCTCATAGTCGACCAGCACCACCTCTGCCCGGGCAGAGCCTTCTGCGGCGCTCTTCAGCACGGAAAAGCCTGCCGCGGCAGAGGGTACGGCAAGCAGCAGGGACAGGAAAAGCGCGGGGATCACCCCGCGCTTGAACAGGACGGCATCTCTACGGAGCATGTAAAATCCTTTCGGGACAAACCGTTAAGGTTTAATCCATTGCGTCTTCGATCACGTTTCCGAGGTCATTAAGGGCTTCCAGAATGTCTTCGGCCATGGCGTCCAGATCACCCTTGCTGAGGCTCAGGATCTCCGTCGTATCGGAGAACGTCGGCATCTTGTCATTTTCCTTGTACGTGATGGTCGTGCCCATATCCTTGATGGTCATATAGCTGGATTCCAGCCTTTTCAGCTCGACAGTGGTCACATCGCCGCTACGGGTCACCGTGCCGGTCATCTTGACGCCGAGCTCATCATTGCTTACGGTAAAATCGCCGTTTGATCTGTCCTGGCTCATGCGAATTACCGCAGTGTCGCTGTCCTCCTTGACCTCGAGCCGGGCGGTGAAGAGGTCTTTCGTGTCTTCTTCGACCGTATAGGTCATGCTCTGCTTACCGCTTGGATCCTCCGCACGGAAAGCAAAATAGGCCGGTTCCTTCCAGTCGGGGCCGCCTTCAAAGCAGAGAACGGCCTGGTCGTTCCCGGCCTTGCTCGTTATCTCGGCCTTGACGAGCTGTCCGCCGGATCTGTTGACGTAAAATACACAGGTCAGATCCAGATCCTCTTTTTCAATGCCGGAGATCTCTTCCAGCGCCTGATCAAGCGCTTCATAGAATGAGGAGACGAGCTCTTCGGCATCATCGGATCCGGCGTCAAATAACGGGGCGAAGGTATTTACGGTATCGGTGAAAAGGCTCTTCAGGTTTTCGTCGCTCTTTGCCCAATTAATGAGATCGGTAAGGATGGCGGCAGCCTGCTTTCCGTCGAGCTTAAGCGTTACAGCGGTCGTCTTCACCTCCGTCTCTCCGATGGAAACGGTCTCGTTTGCCTTGGAGATCTCGGCGTTCTTATCCAGACTGTCGTAAAGGACCTCTTCGGCGGATTCCGTAATGTAAGCCAGCTTTTCGACGACCTCTTCGGCAGGGACCGCCAGGCCGTCTTTAAGACCGATCAACCAGTTGTAAAGCTCCTCCGGAAGAGCAAGGTCGCTGTCGGTGTTCGGATCCAGGAAGGATCCCGGCAGGTTCTTGGATACATTTTTCAGATCAAGGCTGTACGCTGTCTTGCCGAGAATGGCCTCGCAGGCAACGGTAAGCCCTTTGTCAGAGCCGAGAATGGTGCCGTTCAGAATGGACTCATCATTGAACAGGGCGTCTAAGGCAAAGGCCGCTTGCTTGCTCTTGACATCGCTGTAGCTGGTCATGCTCAGCTGGAGAGGGACCTCCTCGCCGATCAAGGAGCCGAGAAGATCGGCCAGATCAATGTTGACATTGACGCTGCCTCCCTCATTGATATTCTTCATCATGGAGAGATAGTTTGACTTTTCCATGGCCTCCATGCTCTTCTGGATACCGAGGAAAGCCTTATCGATCGGCTTGCCGCCGGAAATGGCGCGGATGCCGAAAAATGCGCCCGCGCAGATAACGAGCAGGGCAAGAACGAGGATAAGGGTCTT
>JAZRYN010000135.1:0-2994 GCA_045600745.1 Lachnospiraceae bacterium | reverse complement strand
ATCGACAAAGGAAATGCCGATCAGCATGCAGGCTGCGAGGATCGTTCCGCTGACGATAAACGGCGTACGGCGGCCGTAGCGGCTTTTCAGCTTGTCCGAGATCGCCCCGAACAGCGGCAGCATGAAAAGCGCGAGGATATTGTCAAGCGCCATGATCACGCCTGACCATGTCTGCTTCATGCCGAACTTGTTGGTCAGGATCAGGGGAATGGTATTGTCATAAGCCTGCCAGAAAGCGGTGATCAGGAAAAAAGCGAAGCCTACAAGGATCGTGCGTTTATAGTTCAGTTTCATGCTGACTCCCGTTTTTACGGTGTAATACCGAATTAGCTTTTATTCTATCGGAATCGAACGAAAAAAGCAAGCGTTCATCAAAGAAGCCGCTTTACGGGCCTCATCAAACAAACAGCTTCACAAAAGGCAGACTGCCGCCGGAAAGCTTTTGATCAAAAAAAGGAGCGGGGATCTCTCCCCGCCGCCGTTAAGCTTGTGCGGCCTGAGCTTCATGGCTTAAAGCCGCTCCAGGCAGGCTGCGCTCTCGCCGAAGTAAGGCCGAAATAAGGCCGGATCATTCTCCCGGCTCTTTCCGGAACGGATGGCGTACGGACGGATTGGCAAAAAGATACGCCGTGCCTGTCGCAAAGAGGATCACTCCGTATAAGATACTGGCTGTGAGATCAAGGTACCCGGCAAGATACGGTCTCTCCGCACAGAAGAAGCAAATGGCCAGAAGGGCAGCCAGCATGACGAAGGTATACACAGGGGCGCCCCATCCCGGCAGCCTGCGCTTTTCGAATTCGCGAGGGAAGTCTTCGCTGTCTTTCTTCCACGGATACATCCAGTGAAAGGCGAGGCAGGCGGCGGCTATCCATAATAAATGCAGATCAAGAATCACTCTATATTCGGACTTTCCGACATAATCCTTAAGAAGCAGAAGGAAAGCTAAGCGGGACAAAAGCCATATACCCAACGTTATTTTTTCATACCTGGTTCGGATTCGCAGCATGTCGATTCCCTCGCTTTCATTAAAAGTCAGTAATTCTAACATATCCGTTACCCGCTGTTTTTTGCTATCGTTTCACCTGCACCGCTTGTTTTATTGATTGAATCATAACACAGATACCTGTTTTTGTCAAATATATTTTCTTGTTCGCAGAATTTTTATGTATTTATTGTCTGTTCTTCAATAATCTGCGGCATATTTCCTGTTTTTTTTTTTTTTTTATCCGTCATTTCTCATGTGACAGTCGTTTCCTTGAACGCTTTCCCGTCAGGGAATGTTATTTCCTATCCTTCCGGCTCATTTTTCTCCGCGCCTTGCGTTTCATTCTTAAGTCACTGCCGCAGCCGGTGTATGCTCCGGTTCGTTACCGGCGCCACCGGCGCCCGAAGGCGTCTCACCGCCATACCTTTTCAGTGGACAATTCCTGACAAAGGTGCTATAATTCCAGGCGTTATCTTATTACATTTCACAAAGGAAAGATCATGGAAAAGATCTCCGAACTTATCGCCGTCCCGCTCGGTGCTGTCATGGACTGGTGTTACGGCTTCCTTCCGAATTATGGGTGGGCGATCCTGCTGTTTACCCTGCTGTCCAAGTTTATTCTCCTGCCGATCTCGGTCTGGGTTCAGAAGAACTCCATCAAGATGGTTGAAATACAGCCTGCGGTCAACCGCATCAAGGCAAAATACTACGGCGACCCCGACGCCATCGCCGAGGCGCAGGCCGATATGTATAAGGAAAAGGGCTACCATCCCATGGCAAGCCTCGTTCCGCTCTTTCTGCAGATCATACTGCTTATGGGCGTCGTTGCCGTGATCCGTTCCCGGATCGGCAGCGGTCTGGAAATGCGCTTTCTTGGCTTTGACCTGACGCTTGTCCCTTCCGAAGCGCTCGGCAGGATGCTCGCGATCCCCGTTCTCGCCGCTCTTTCGGCCGCCGCTCTTTGCCTAGCGCAGAATCGTTCCAATGTCCTGCAGGCAGAACAAAGCAAGCTGAATCAATGGGGCATGTCGATCCTTTCCGTCGGGCTCTCCCTTTTCCTCGGCTTTTTTGTTCCGGGCGGCATCGGTCTTTACTGGATCGCCAGCAATCTGTTAGCCATCCTGCAGCTGTACCTCCTGAATATGGCTATCCCTCCGAAGAAATACGTGGATTACGAAGAGCTTGTCGCAAGCCGCAAGGCTCTGGCCGAATTAAACAGGCTGAATGCCGGACAGGTGATCTCCAAGGAGGACCGGGCACGCGAAAAAGCCGACTATAAGCGCTTTTTCAGCATCAGCGGCAAGCATCTGGTCTTTTATTCCGAGCGCAGCGGCTTTTACCGTTACTATCAGGACATCATTGAAGGCCTGCTGAAAAGAACGACCGTGCGGATCCACTATGTGACCAACGATCCCAAGGACCAGATCTTCAAGATCGCCGAAAACGAGCCCCGCATTCTGCCGTACTACATTTCCGTAAAAAAGCTGGTCACACTGATGATGCGGCTGGAATGTGACATCTTTATCATGACAACGCCGGATCTGGATAATTTTTATCTGAAGCGTTCCCTCATGAAAAAGGACATCGAATACATCTATGTTCCGCATGATCCTTCCAGCATGCACATGAGCTTCCGTGAGCATGCCCTGGACAATTTTGACACAGTCTTTATGACCGGTCCCCATATTGCGGAAGAAGTCCGCGCTTCGGAAAAATATTACGGCACGAAAGAAAAGACGCTTGTTGAATTCGGGTATCCGCTCATGGATTCGCTGGTGGAGGGCTTTGAGCAGCTGCCAAAGGAACATGACGGCCCGAAGCAGATCCTCATCGCACCGAGCTGGCAGGAGGACAACCTTCTCGACAGCGTTATCAATGACCTGATCGAAAGCCTTTACGGAGCCGGATACAAGGTCATCGTCCGGCCCCACCCCGAATATGCCAAGCGCTGGCCGGATAAGCTGAGCGAGCTTAAGGAGCGCTGGGCAGACAAGGAAGGCGACCGCCTG
>JAZRYN010000134.1:0-8693 GCA_045600745.1 Lachnospiraceae bacterium | reverse complement strand
CCCTGACCCGGGCGGTGAGCGGCATCACGGGCGAGGACACGCTGGGAGAGCCTGCGGCGCGGCTCTGCCGTGCGGGGGTCACGGACAGCCGGGTCTACCTGGCGGAGGCGTTAAAAGCCCTGCGGGAAACTATCGTGCATGTCTCGTTCAGCATAGAAGCAAAGCATCCGAAGCTCGCGCCGCGCACGGGAGAGATGAAGGAGAGCCTTGCCGGGCTCCTCGGCGTCCATCCGGAGCAGGTCGGGATCACGGCGAGCACGGGAGACGGACTGACGGACTTCGGGAGAGGTCTGGGCATCAATGTATTATGTATTTTGACGGTGGGAGACAGGAATGCTGATTGAAGCAAGAGCCAAGGTCAATCTGACCCTGGAGGTGACCGGCCGCCGGGACGACGGCTACCATATGCTGGACACGGTGTTTCAGCCGCTGTCCCTGACAGACCGGATCCGGGTCGAACGGCAGCCCGCCGGTCTTCTTTTTACCTGTACGGATAAGTCGCTGGAGACAGCGGACAATCTTGTCTGCCGTGCCTTCGGACTGATGAAAGAACGCTTTGCCCTTGACGGAGGGCTGAGGGTGCATCTGGAAAAACGGATCCCTTCTCAGGCGGGACTCGGCGGCGGCAGCAGCGACGCAGCGGCCGTTCTTCTTGCCTGCAGCAGCCTTTTTGATCTCGGCCTCTCCCGCGAGAGTCTTGCCGGGGTCGGCGCACGGCTCGGGGCAGACGTTCCGGCGCTGCTTTATCACGGGGCAGCGCGGGGAAGCGGAAACGGCGATACGGTGAGACCGATCCGGACGAAGGTAAAGCTTCCTCTGCTTTTGATCAAGCCGCCTCTCGGTCTTTCCACACCGGCGATGTACGGGAGGCTTGACCGGCTGGGGCTTGCGGAGAAAAGAACGAAGAGCTTTTCCGCCGCTGCGCAGGCAGCGTTAGAGGACGGAAATGTCACGGCGCTGACCGAGAGCCTTTACAATGTTTTTGATGAAGCCGTCTGTGAGGAGGAGATCCTTCTTGCACGCCGTCTGCTTCGGAGGGAGGGGGCGGAAAAGGTGGTGCTGTGCGGCTCCGGCTCGGCTTCCTTCGGGCTTTTTACGGACGAAGAGACAAGAAACAGGGCAGCGGCAGCGCTCAGAAGGACTCTTCCGGCAGACTGGTGGGTCTGTGAAGCCGATACCGTAAATGAGGAGCTGCAGCATGAGACATGAAATAAGATTCTCCGCCATTTTAGCGGCGGGCGGAAGCGGCACGCGCTTTGGCGGAGAGGTCAATAAGATCTATTTGCCCTGTCAGGGGCAGCCGGTCATCGGCTACAGTCTGGATAAGCTGCTTTGTCACCCGCTGATCGCGGAGGTCATCTGCGTCTTCCGGAAGGAGGATGAGGCAATGCTTTTCCCTCTCCTTGCCGAAAAAGGGAAAAACAGCCGTGTTCCGCTGCTGGCCGTGCCGGGAGGCGAAAGCCGAAGAGCCTCGGTCTGCCGCGGCTTAAAGCTGGCGAGGGAGGATTACGTGCTGGTCCACGATGCGGCAAGACCCTTCTGGAAGCCGGAATGGATAGACGGGCTTGCGGAAGCGCTTAGGGAGGTCCCCGGCGCCTCTGTGGCGATCCCTTCTCCGGACACCGTCAAGCTGACCGATGAAAACGGCCTTGTGACCGCGACCACAGACAGAAGCCGGACCTTTCTGGTACAGACGCCGCAGGCCTTTCACCGCGAGACGCTGCTGCGGGCCCATGAGACCCTGCCGCCGGATGCGGCGGCAACGGATGACTGCGGACTTCTGGAACAGATCGGCTGTCCCGTGAAGCTGATCCCGGGAAGCTCTGAAAACAGGAAGCTGACGCTGCCGGAGGATGTCCGCCTGTTGTCCTGAGATGGCTGCCCGCTCAGAAAAATTCCTTTTTATCCTGACTTTCCATACGGCTTAAGTGACGCCTGCTGCGTTCTTCAAGCCGTTTATTTTTTCGGAAAATGCGGAGGATGGCGAGCCCGAGAAAAACGAGCAGCGTGAGCACGACAAGACTTCCGGCAATAATGATCCAGTAGATCAGGGCGAGTCCCAGATAGCGGGTGCGCAGGATCTCCTTTGCCGTCGGCTCATGGTCGATCTGAGGGGTGATCGGGAGCTTTGCCTTTACTGACTCGACCTTAAGGGGGAGGGAAGCAAGCACGACGCCGTTCAAGGCGTATTCCTTCACGGCGACCTGATCCTTTTCGGCGGCACTGCTGCCGTAGTGGATGGAGGAGGTCAGGGCGTCCGGCGAGGCGCCGTTCGGGAGCGTGACATAGCAGCCGCCGGAGGCGGCAAGATCCAGGATGTCGCTGCCGAGAAAGCTGCCGCCCGGGGGCTCTTTTGATGCGGCGTCGGCCTGCATATTGCATCGGAAGAAGTTCGCAAAGCCGTAATCAAAAAGCGCGGCGCTGTCATCGCCCACAACGGCGGCGCCGTCGGCATGAAGGACGACACAGATCAGATCGAGATTTCCGCGCACCGCAAAGGTCGCTAACGTATTTAACGCCTCGGAGGTGTGCCCCGTCTTGCCGGCGGCTGCCCCTTCGTATTTCTTGCCGAAATAATCGGTAACGAGCGGGTGCTTGGAGCGGAGATAGGTGACCTCGGAATGCTTATTGGTCGGGGCGATCTGGTATTTGTCCGTGCCCATGATCTCTTTTAAGTGTTCGTGCTGCACAGCTTCCCGCAGGATAAGCGCCATATCTAACGCACAGGTATAATGCTGCGGATCGGGCGTCCCGTGCGGATTGGCAAAATGCGTGTTGGTGCAGCCAAGCTCCGCTGCCCGTTCGTTCATGCGGGCGACGAAGGCCTCGATCGAGCCTGACATATGCTCGGCAAGCGCCTGGGCGACCTCGTTGGCCGAGGCGACAAGGAGCGCATAAAGGCAGTCCTCAACGCTCATTTCCTCACCCTCGGTGCGGGAAATGGTGCTGCTGCCGGAGGCAAGCTCGTGGCAGGCGCGGTAGGAGAACAGGACCGTTTCCTCCGGGTCACAATTCTCGGTGATCAGAAGCGCCGTCATGATCTTGGTAATGCTCGCCGGGGCGGAGCGCTCGCGGGCATTTTTATCGTAGAGGATCGCCCCGGACTTTGCTTCCATAAGCACCGCAAAATCCGAAACGATCTCGGGAGCCTCGGGAAGCGAAACGGCGTCGGCTAACGAGGCCGGCGCCTGCATGGGGCCTGCGCCGTCTGCCCGTGCCGTCACGCCCCCCGCAAGCAGGCACGCACACAGGAGAAGACAGCACAGGTGACGGAACAGATGACGTTTCATAGGGTTTCTCTCCGGATCATTGCGATTGCCGCGTTAACGGCGGTTGGTCTTTCTCCAGATCTTCATTTCCTCGGCGGAGCGGATCAGCTCGTCGCGGAAATCCGGATGCGCGATGGAAATGAGGGCTTCGGCTCTTTCCCAGGTGGACAGGCCCTTCAGATTGACCATGCCGTACTCGGTGACGACATACATCACGTTCGGTCGGGTATCGGTGACGGTGCTTCCGGGGGCAAGCGTCGGCCGGATGCGGGAATGGCGCTCTCCCTTCTTGTCCACGAAGGAAGAGGTCAGGCAGATAAAGCTCTTGCCGCCTTCGGACAGGGTCGCGCCGAGCACGAAGTCGAGCTGGCCGCCGGCACCGGAGATCTGCCTTGTGCCTGCGCTCTCGGCATTGACCTGACCGTAGAGGTCAAGATCGACAGCATTGTTGATGGAAATGAAGTTGTCGAGCTTGCTGATAACGCGGTCATCGTTCGTATAGTTGACGGGGGCGCTCATCAGCCCCGGATTGTTGTCCATATAGTCGTACATCTTCTGGGTGCCTGCTCCGAAGGCATAGACCTGACGACCCTTGTCGATATTCTTGCGGGAACCGTTGATCTTGCCGGCCTTAGCGATATCCACGAAGGAGTCCACGTACATTTCCGTGTGGACGCCGAGGTCCTTTAGATCGGATCTCGCAATCAGCGCACCGACCGCGTTGGGCATGGAGCCGATGCCGAGTTGCAGGCACGCCCCGTTCGGGATCTCGGGGACGATCAGGCGGGCAACCGCTTCGTCCACCTCGGAGGGAGCGGCGGGAGGAATGATGCCGAGCGGCGGGTTATCGCCCTC
This sequence comes from Lachnospiraceae bacterium, assembly GCA_045600745.1. Lineage (GTDB taxonomy): Bacteria > Bacillota > Clostridia > Lachnospirales > Lachnospiraceae > UBA6987. The sequence continues at coordinate 4,569 of JAZRYN010000134.1, read as the reverse complement.
GACTACGGCATCGACCCGGGAAATATGGATCTCGGTCTCAGAGCCGCCGAGGCAGCGGGGCATGTTGCGGTTGACCTCGACGATGATGTGCTTCGAGGTCTCGCAGACGGCCGCCAGATGCGAGGCGTTCGGGCCGAAATTGAAATAGCCGTGCTCATCCATGGGGGCGACCTGGATCATGGTAACGTCGGGGGTATGGATAAAATCGCGGTAATGACGCGGAAGTTCGGAATAGCGAAGCGGAATGTAGAAGGCCAAGCCCTTTTCCGCAGCCTTGCGCTCAATGCCGCTCATATGCCAGGAGTTCCAGCAGAAATGATCGGCGGCGTCCGGAATATCAAAGATCGCCGGCTGCCAGAGCATGATGCCGCCGCGGATCTTGACGTCTTCCAGAGCGGGCATGCGGGCGGCAAGCGCCTTGTCGAGGGCTACGGGATGCGCGACGCACCAGCCGTAATCGACCCAGTCGCCGGATTTAATGACCTTGACCGCCTCCTCGGGAGTGGTCAGTTTTTCCTGATACAGTTTTGTGAATTCGTTCACGACAGCCTCCTCACGGATAGGGGAATCCGTTTATTACGCCTTATCACGCAATTTTTAATTATACAATGCGCTGCCCGAAAAGGCAAGCGGAGAAGAGGCCTGCGGTGAGTGAGGGGCTTTATGGGTTTTATGCAAAGCGGCAGGCTCGCACCTGCCGCTTTTCCGCTGCCTTACCAACGGCTGTAATCGCTGTAGCCGCCCTGAAAATAGAACTCGGGCTGCCAGGTGTTGTTATAGTCGGAATCGCTGCTGGTGACAAAATAGGTCGGGACCCATCCGCCCTTTGAACCCCAGGTATTCGGGGCAGGCGCCCGGTCAACGACCGTGCAGCCAGAGGTGTAAAGATGGCCCGAGATCGTTCCGATGTAATAGACTCTTTCGACGCTTGCACCGACGCCCCATTTGAACCTGACGTCGCTGGCACTGTTGTAGATCGTGAATGTCGGAGTCCACCCGCCGGAGACGCCGTCCAGTTCCTCGTCGGGCAGCTCTATTGCAGCTTTCTGTTCAAATTTCAGTTCGGCTTTGTTTTTCATGAATAATTCCTCCGTGATCTTTTTTTTTATAAAATGACAGTAGACGGTGCCACCGCCGTTTTATGAACGCATATTCGGTCGCTCAGTCGTTCTTATCCTGTGAATGGCTGTCTTCCCGCAAGCTAAGGTCGTTAACACCCCCGAAAGAGGGAACGGGCTCGCCTGCCGCGCTGACCAGACTCAGGTCGCCATCGGAAAGCTCTCCGTCATAGCGGCTCATTGTTTCGGAAATCAGCGATTCCAGCCCGGCATTTTTTTCGAAGCGCTGATAGTCAAAAAGCGCTTTTAGTTTCTTTTCCGTTTTCTCTTCCTCCTTTCGGCATTTTGTTTTCATGAGGGCAAGGCTCCTTGGCTGCGGATACTCTATTATACGAGAATATCCGCGAAAGAGCTACTGCTATTCGAAAAATTCTCTCAGCCTTGCGAGAGCGGCGCTTTGAAGCACCTTTACATAAGCATAGGAGATCCCCATGTTCTGCGCGATCTCCTTCAGTGTTCTGCCTTCATAGAAGCGCAGGATGATAATGTCCCTTCCGCGCTCGTCAAGAGAGCGAAGGGCCCTGGTCAGGATTTCCAGGGATTCTTCGGTGCAGATATCCTCCTCGAAGGAGGTGCCGTCGTCCTGCGTTTCGGGAATTTCCGAAAAGACTTTTCTTGTCCGGTAAAAATCCGTCAGCGTGTTTCTGGTGATGGTGTAGATCCAGGTGGAAAGAGAAGCCTTGCTCCGGTCGAAGCGGTCAAGCTTTTCATAGACCTTGACAAAAACGTCTGCCGCAATGTCCTCGGCATCCTGAGTATTGCCGATCTTCGAGATCACATACCCGTAGACCTTGCGGTAATAAGTGCGGTAGATCTCTTCCGGTTCCCCTACGGGATAAATGCTTTCTTCCATGTCTTACAGAATGGTGAGAATGTCCGTAAATCCGGTGATGTCAAATACCTCGCGCACGGCTTCGGTGACACCGATGAGACGCATTTCGCCCTGCTTGTTCATGGTCTTCTGTGTGGATAAAAGCACGCGCAGGCCTGCGGAGGAGATGTACTCCAGTTTTTCAAAGTTCAGAACGAGCTCCGAGACGCCGTCTAACGAACTGCTCAGCTCCTGCTCCAACTGGGGCGCCGTGCTGGTGTCCAGCCTTCCTTCCAGTGCGATGGTGAGCGAGGCGCCGTTTTTTTCCTTGATGATATTCATTCTTTTCTCCTTTCGAAAGTGTTCCGGCTGCCCGCAGGTTTACGGCAGCGTGGCCCGGAAACGGTATTCAGTATTTTTTCTGGATCGTCAGGATGTTCCTGCCGTTTTCATATTTGTATTTTACGTCATCCATGGTTTTTTTGACCATGAAAACGCCCAGGCCGCCGATGCTGCGTTCCTCGGCGGAAAGGGTAATGTCCGGGTCCTCCGCCTTGATCGGATTGTAGGGGATGCCCTCATCGGAGAAACGGATAAATACAGAACGCGGCTCCTCACGCTCGATGATCTCCACCGTGATCGAACCGGGCTTTTTCGGGTAGCCGTAGCGGACGATGTTGCTGAAGATCTCGTCGATGGCGATATTGATCTGGATGACGGCCTTCATGGGGCAGCCGATGCGCTCCGTTTCACGTTCCACGAATTCGGTGACGGCCGGGATATCCTCAAGCCTTGCCTCTTCAAGACGGATGGACGGCACTGGCGGCTGGCCGACATAGCGGAAGGCGAGCATGGTGATGTCGTCGAACTGGGCGGCTTCCCCGACAAAGGCGTTCAGATCGTCTTTGACGAAGCGGCAGAGCTCCTGCATCGTTTCGAATTCGGCGCGGTTCAGCGCCTCGCGCAGTCTGTCGTTGCCGTAAAGTTCCTGAGCGGTGTTTGTGGCTTCCGTAACACCGTCCGTATAGAGATACAGGATGTCTCCCGGCTGAAGCTGCAGCTCCTGTGCTTTATAGCGGACGCCCTCCATGCCGGCAAGGACGAAGCCGGCCTTGCCCGTCAGGAATTCGAAACTTCCACCGGCGTGACGGACAAGAGGCGGGTTGTGCCCGGCGTTGGCAAAGCGCACGGCGCCGGTCTGAAGATCGATGCAGCCCTGCCAGACGGTCACGAACATTCCGGCGTCATTCCCCTCACAGAGCCTTTCATTGCCGCGGGTGAAAACGTCCGAAAGCCCAAGCCCCGATTCTGTCAGGCTCTTTAACTCGGTCTTGGCGCGCATCATGAACATGGCGGCGGGAATGCCTTTGCCGGAGACGTCGGCTACGAGGAAATTCAGCGTATCGTCGGGCGTCAAATAGAAATCGTAAAAGTCGCCGCCGACCTCCTTGGCCGGGTCCATGGAAGCGAAGATGTCCATATCCTTCCGCTTCGGGAAGGCGGGAAATACGCTGGGAAGCGCGGACCTCTGGATATTTTTGGCAAATTCGAGCTCCTGATCGATCCGCCTTGACGCCTCGTCGATGTAATGCTTGAGGGTGTCGACCGTCATGTTGATGTCATCGGAGAGGGACGCGAATTCCTCGTTGCTGCGCACATTGACGACCTCATTCAGGTTCCCGTTCGTAATTCTCGCCAGAGAGGAGTTGACGCGCTTGATCTGGTCAACGACCACATGCTTGATCAGCATATAGATCAGGCCGAACAGCAGGGCGAAGACCAGGACCTCCATGAAGCTGTTGACATATAACGCGATGTTCCGCATATGCAAGGCCTCCTCCTCGGGCAGAACGGAGACCAGATAATAGCCTTCGACCGAGCGGTACCGTGCCAGACAGTTTTCTCCCTGAAGCTCCCCGGTGAAGGTCACATCCTCATCGGGAAGGTCGGCAGCGTCCACATCCTCACGGATGGAGGGAAGCTCTAACCCCTGTGGAGCGCTGATGACATCAAACTGCTCATCAATGATCAGGATAAAGCCGGTCTCGCCGACGTGACGGTTTTTCGTAATGCCGATGATATCCTGGTCGATATCCTTCTGGAACTGAGCCGCGTCATAGCCGACCTGGATGAAGCCGGAGCCGTGCCTGATCCCCGCATATTTGCGGGAGAGCGAGGAATCGTAGGAGATCGGGCCGTAATCCTGAACAAAGGACTCCCGGTCCCGGAGCAGGCACAGGAAGGCGGAGGACTGCTCTCCGCTCTGCATATCGTAGCCGATAAAACGGGGGTCGGTGCTTTCGGTAATGATCCCTCTGCTGTCGATGATGTTGATCTCCGCGATCCCGAATTTTTCTGCGGTGGCAGAAAGATCGGGGGCGTTTGTATCCATCGTCTCTACCAGGCGATGGGCAATGGACAAAAGGTTCTCATTGGAGGCGTCCCGAATGTCCGTCTCGGTCTCGTCAAGCGCCATGGTCAGCAGCTTATCCCCCTGCGCGGCGGCGAGCTGATTCTGCAAACCGAAGACAAAATAGGAGGTGGCGGCAAAGGCGGTCACGATGGCTACAAGCAGCCATTTCTGGATCGTTTGGGAAATACGCGCCTGCTGCTGTCCTCTGACGGAGAAGTCGAAGTCGG
>JAZRYN010000133.1:0-5253 GCA_045600745.1 Lachnospiraceae bacterium | reverse complement strand
TCATTCTTGCCGGCGGCGGCTCCGACCGCATGAAGGGTCTGGTCGATATCCGTGCCGTGGCCGCCATGCCGGTCGCCGGCGCCTACCGTGCCGTGGACTTTGCGCTGAGCAATATGGCCAACTCCAGGATCAATACGGTGGCGGTGATCACGCAGTACAGCTCCCGTTCGTTGAATGAGCATCTGAACGCTCCCTCCTGGTGGGGGTTCGGCAGAAAGCAGGGCGGACTGTACCTGCTGAATCCGACGATCACGCCGGACAGCACCAACTGGTTCCGCGGCACCGCCGACGCTCTGATCCAGAACCTTGATTTTATCAAGGAGCGCCACGAGCCGTATGTGGTGATCGCCTCCGGCGACGGCGTTTATAAGCTGAACTTTGACGACGTTATGGAAAAGCATGTCGAAAGCGGCGCGCAGATCACCGTCGTCTGCAGGGAAAAGGACGAGACGGAGGAGGAACGCTTCGGCGTGGTCGAGGTGGATGATGAAGACCGCATCACCGCCTGGCACGAAAAAGAAGAGGGAGCGGCCGGACACTATATCAACTGCGGCATTTACATGATCCGCAGGCTCCGCCTGATCCGCCTGCTCGAGGAATGCAAGCGCCGTGACGAATATGATTTTGTGCGGGATGTGCTGGTGAAGAATCTGGAAAAAGAACGCATCAAGGCTTATGTCATGGACGGCTACTGGAAAAACATCGCTTCGGCGCAGTCCTACTTCGACTGTAACATGGATATGCTCAGTCCTGCGCTGCGCAAGCACTTTTTCAGCGATTATCCGCAGATCTCGACGAAGGTCGATGACCTGCCTCCGGCCAAATTCAATGACAATGCCTCCGTAAAGAATTCACTGACGGCGGGCGGTACGATCATCAACGGCACAGTGACAAATTCAGTCCTCTTCAAGAAGGTCTATGTCGGCGACGGCAGCTCGGTCAAGAACTGCGTTCTGCTCAACGACGTCTATGTCGGCGACGGAGTAACGCTTGAAAACTGCATTGTCGAGAAGAAAGCGAAGATCGAAAACGGGACCTGCGTCATCGGCGATCCGAACGACGTGACCGTGCTTTCCTGAGGACGGTGACATGAGCCGTTATCCGGAAGAAAACGAACCGTTAGAGGTCTGTGGATTTCTGCACGTGCATGATGATCTGGTGAGACAGGTCCTGGAGGCGATGCCGGAGGAGGACGATCTGTACTCGCTCGCGGACTTTTTTAAGGTCTTTGCCGACTCGACCCGCATCCGCATCCTCTATGTCCTTCTTTGCTCGGAGATCTGCGTCTGTGATATCGCCCAGCTGCTAAATATGACGCAGCCGGCCATTTCGCACCAGCTGCGGATCCTGAAACAGATGAATCTGGTGCGCACAAGGCGGGAGGGCAAGACGGTTTTTTACTCCCTCGCCGATGACCACATTGCCTTGATCCTGCGAATGGGTATGGAACATATTTGTGAATAGAAAGGAAACGTTATGACGAAGATAGAACTGGTGCAGGCGCTTCGCGGAAGCATGAAAAAAGAAGGGATCGATATTTATATCGTGACCTGCGGCGATTTTCACGGCTCGGAATATTACAGCGCCTATTTTAATACCCAGACCTTCCTGACCGGCTTTACCGGGGAGGGAGACCTGAACATCGCCGTTGTGACGGCGGATAAGGCAGCGCTCTGGGTGGACGGCCGATACCACCTTCAGGCGGAACGGGAATTAGAGGGCTCCGGCTTTACGCTTAACAAGATCGGCCTTGCCGGCGTAATATCACTGCAGGATTTCCTGAAGGAGGAAATGCCGGAGGGCGGAACGCTCGGCTTTGACGGCCGTATCGTGCCGCTCAGCAAGGCGGAAGCCTGGCGGAAGGCGCTTGCTGCGAAAAATATTTCCGTCAAAGCCGACAAGGATCTCGTCGGCGAGCTGTGGGCAGACCGCCCGGCACAGGAATTTCACAAGGCCTTCCTGATGCCGGAAGAAATTGCGGGCGAATCGGCGAAAGACAAGATCGCCCGCGTCCGCAGCGTCATGAAAGAAAAAGGCGCGACGATGCATCTCATCACCAGCCTTTCCGATATTGCCTGGCTCTTAAATGTGCGCGGCTCGGATGTTCCGTGCAATCCGGTGGTCTTTTCCTTCCTCCTCATGACGGAAAAGGAGGTGACATGGTATGTCACGGAGGATGCGCTTGACGAAAGCGTAAGAGGGGCCGTGGCAGCGGCCGGTGTTTCCGTAAAGCCCTATGAGGCCGTGTGGGAGGATCTTAAGCAGCTCCCCGCGGGCACGAAGCTGCTCGTGGACGGCAAGGGCGTCTGCGCCTATGCAGGGGAAGCCGTTAAGGGGAAAGCGGAGCTGATCACCGCCGTCAACCCGACCACGCTGATGAAATGCGTGAAGACGGAAGCCGAACAGAAGGCGCTCCGCATCGCCCATCATAAAGACGGCATTGCCATGGTAAATTTCCTTTACTGGCTGGCGCATCATCCCGATGTGGAGTCGCTGAGCGAGATCGACGCTTCCGACTATCTGGAAAAGTGCAGGCGCGAGCAGGGCGCCTTTGACCTGTCCTTTGAGACGATCGCGGCTATGGGCCCGAATGCCGCTATGGCGCATTATGCGGCCACGGCGGAAAACTTCGATAGGCTGAAGAAAAAAGGCTTTTTCCTAGTGGACTCGGGCGGACAGTATCAGGAGGGCACCACGGACATCACCAGAACGATCGCCATGGGGCCGCTCACCGAAGCGCAGCGGCATCATTATACCAGCGTGCTGCGCAGCAACATGCGCCTTGCCGCCGCCGTATTTCCCGAAGGGATCTGCGGCTGTCATCTGGACGTCCTCGCCCGTCAGCCCATGTGGAACGATCATATCGATTACCGCCACGGGACCGGCCACGGCGTCGGCTTCTGCCTGAACGTGCATGAGGACCCGAACGCTTTCCGGATCACGATCCCGGATAACAAAGACCTGCGGCCGGCCTTTGTTCCCGGCATGGTCACGACCGATGAACCCGGATTTTACGTTGACAACGAATACGGCATCCGCATCGAAAACGAGCTGCTGTGCGTGGCCGACGGAGAATCCGAATACGGCAGATATTTGAGGTTCGAGAGCCTGACTCTCTGCCCCATCGATCTGACGCCGGTCAATAAGGATGAAATGGCCGAGCAGGAGATCGCGGACCTGAATGCCTACCACGCCCGTGTCTATGAAGAATTAAAGGACGATCTGAAACCGGAGGTCGCCGCGTGGCTCTGTGAGGTGACTCGTCCGTTATAAGCAATAGGAGGAAATATGAGCGAGAAGATCACAAAGACCTGGCTGAGAAAGCAGGAGAAGGCATTTCTGGCCGATCGGGCTAACCGTGTGGCCATGAACGCGGTAACGGCTGTCGGGGTGAACGAAAGCGCGAAGTGCCCGGATGCGCTCCGCACCGATCTGCATGCGTATTCGGTCAGCCTGCCGCAGAAGGGGATCACGAATCAGAAGCAGAGCGGGCGCTGCTGGCTGTTCGCAGCGCTGAACACCATGCGCTTCCGAATCATGAAGAAGCTGGATCTGGAAGATTTCGAACTGTCCCAGACCTACATGATGTTCTACGACAAGCTGGAAAAGGCAAACTATTTTCTCGAAAACATCCTGAAGACGCTTGATGAGCCCACTGGCGGACGGCTTCTGCAGTGGCTGCTCACGGCTCCGGTCCAGGACGGCGGTCAGTGGGACATGCTGTGCAGCCTGACCGAAAAATACGGAGTGGTGCCGAAAGCCTGCATGCCGGAGACCTTCAGCTCAAGCGCCAGCCTGCAGATGAATCAGTCGCTCACGGAAAAGCTCCGCGAGGACGCATGCCGACTGCGCGGGGCGTTCACAAAAGGGGCGGACACCGACGCTCTCCGGGCGATGAAGGATGAAATGATGGAGACCGTCTACGGCATGCTTTGCGTCTGCCTTGGCGTTCCGCCGAAGACGGTGGACCTCGAAGTCCGCGACAGGGATGACCGCTTCATCCGCGACAGCGGGCTGACTCCTCAGGAGTTTTTCCGCAAATATGTGGACATGGACCTTTCGGACTATATCAGCCTGATCAATGCGCCCACGCCGGACAAGCCCTATTACCGGAGCTACAGCGTGAAATTCCTCGGCAACGTTTGTGAAGGCCGAAAGGTCAGGTATGTCAATCTGCCGATCGAAGAGCTAAAGAAGGCGGCGATCGCTCAGATGCGGGACGGCGAGCCGGTCTGGTTCGGCTGTGACGTGGGCAAGTCTTCGGAACGGGCGAGCGGCGTCATGTCAACGCAGATCTACGACAAGGGCGATCTTTTCCGCACGGAATTCTCGATGAATAAGGCCGAACGGCTCGAATACGGCCAGAGCCTGATGACCCATGCCATGGTCTTTCAGGGCGTCAACCTTGACGATGACGGTGCGCCGACCCGCTGGAGAGTCGAAAACAGCTACGGGAAGGAGCTCGGCAAGGACGGCTATTTCATCATGACCGACGCCTGGTTTGACGAATATCTCTATCAGGTCGTGGTGAACAGAAAATACCTGTCCGAGAAGACTCTTGCGGCTTATGCGGAGAGGCCGATCATGCTGGAGCCCTGGGATCCGATGGGGTCGCTGGCGTAAAGGATGCAGAAAAAAGGCGGCGGAGGCCGCCTTTTTTCATCCCGGCTCAAATAGTTTTCGGATTTCTCAACGGATGTGTTTTTGTGAATTTTTTGAATCTCAAGTTACCGGGGGGATGATCCCTTTCTTTAAGCCGCTGAAGGAAAAGGCCCTGGGGCTTCCCTCTGTGAAAGGAAAAAATGATGAAGCTTGGATTTATCGGATTGGGAACGATGGGAACGGGGATGGCGAAAAATCTCCTGAAAAAGCATGGCAGCCTGACCGTCTGCACAACGTCCGAAGAAAAGGCGGCGCGCCTTTCGGCCGAAGGCTTTACCCTTGCGGAAACCTACGCGGACATGGCGGACTGCGGGCTCATTTTTCTCTGCCTTCCGGACGCTGATGTGGTGCAGAAGGCATGTCTCGGTGAGGGAGGGCTGATTCGTGTGCTTCCGGAATGCGGCGCGATCATTGCGGACTGCAGTACGATATCGCCGGACATGGCGCGAAGCCTTGCTTCGGCGTTCAGGAAGCGCGGGATGGTCTTTCTGGACGCCCCGGTCTCGGGCATGAAGCAAAGGGCCGATGACGGAACGCTCACGGTCATGGTCGGCGGAGAGAAAGAGGCCTTCGAAAAGGCGAAGCCGTATT
>JAZRYN010000132.1:0-5372 GCA_045600745.1 Lachnospiraceae bacterium | reverse complement strand
CCGTTAAGAGAACCTTACCGCATTTATTTCCAGGGCGGCTTGACCTTTGGCCATGCCAAATACGGCATTCTGATGTCCGTACAGAAACTGGTGGACGCAGGACTTGCGCTGTGATATAATTATTTTCCTCCTTCTGAAGCTTTGGAGAGACAAAAGGAGGAGATTTGAAAACAGAAAATGCAACAATGAAGTCCCTGCCGGCTTCGGAACGTCCTTATGAAAAATGCGCGGCCTTCGGACCGGCGGCATTAAGCGACGCGGAGCTTCTTGCCGTGATCCTCAGGACGGGGACACGCAGCATGACGTCGCTCGAACTGGCGAGGGAGCTGCTGCTTCGCTTCGGCGAAAAACGCGGGCTCGGCTTCCTTCGCGAGGTGACGAGAGAAGAGCTGCTCAGCGTTCCGGGGATCGGCTCCGTCAAAGCAACGGAGCTGCTCACGGCTGGAGAGCTCAGCAGACGGATAAGCCGCGCTGAAAAAAAACGGGAGATTTCCCTTACGAGACCGAACGCCATAGCCACCTATTTTATGGAGGATCTGTGCTATCTGGACCATGAAGAAATGTGGGTGGCCATGTTCAATACCAAGAACAGGCTGATCCATACGGAAACTGTTTCCATGGGAACGGTAAACGCATCGCTTGCCTCGCCGCGTGAGATTTTTCTGAATGCACTCAGACATCATGCGGTATTTGTCGTACTCCTTCATAATCATCCGAGCGGGGATCCCGAGCCTTCGGAGGCGGACATCGAACTGACGAGCCGGCTTACGGCAGCGGGCGACCTGCTTCACATTCCGGTGATGGACCATATCATCATCGGAGATCATTGTTATCTGAGCTTTCGGGAGAAAGGCCTTTTGTCCCGACCCGATACGGTCTGAGAAAACGGCTCTCCCGGAGAAATTGAGGAAACCATGCCTGATAAGCGTAAAGATCCACCCATACGTCCTCATACCAGACTGCTGATCCTGGTCGGCGTCTGTCTGTTTCTGCTGCTTCTCAGCTCGTTCAGCACCTCTTTCAGCAGCGCGCTGAGGGGCGGGATCAATTCCGTGCTGATGCCGATGCAGAAGGGCATTAGCACGGCGGGACGCTACCTTTTCGAAAAGATCGAAGACCGGAACGAGCTAAAAAAAGCGCAGGAGATCAATAAACTGCTGACGAATGAGCTCGAACATCTCCGGGAGGAGAATGCGAGGCTCAAGCTTCAGGAGATCGAGACGGAGAAGCTGCGGGGTCTGCTTGACATGGCGCAGCAGTACCCGAATTATGAAACGGTCGGTGCGCACATCATCGGGAAAAATTCAAGCAACTGGTACCGTTCGTTCCTGATCGACAAGGGCAGCCGTGACGGAATAAGCGTCAATATGAATGTCTGCGCGGGCGGCGGCCTTGTCGGGATCGTGACCTCCGTGAGCGAGAGCTACGCAACGGTAAGCACGATAATCAATGACTCCCAGTATGTCAGTGCCATGAGCTCCCGAAACGGCTCGAACTGCATCGTTGCCGGCGACCTGTCTCTGTTTGCTGACGGCTTTTTAGCGCTGCAGAATATCGGCATTGATGCCGATATCGCCGTCGGGGACATGGTGGTCACCTCGAATATCAGTGAGCTATATGTTCCGGGACTTCTGATCGGCTATGTGAACGAGATCGAAACGGACCCGAACCAGCTCATGCGTTCGGGGACCATAAGGCCGGCAGCCGATTTTGACGATCTGGATACGGTCTTGATCATCACCACGCTGAAGCAGCACGAGGAAATGCCATGAAACGTGCTTTAGCCTATTTCGTCCTGATCCTTTCTGTTTTTTTCCTTCAAAACAATATTTTCGCGGCTTCCCCTCTGATCCTGACCGTCCCGAATCTCATGCTGATTCTTGTCTTTTCCTTCGGCTTCATAAGGGGGAGCGTTGACGGCATGTGCATCGGTTTTGCCTGTGGGCTGCTGCTGGATGTGTTTTTCAGCGAAACGATAGGCTTTTCTGCGCTTATTTACACGCTCCTCGGCTATGGGATCGGTCTGCTCGGGCGCTTTTACTACACGGACTTTGTGGATATGCCGCTTGCCCTCTGCCTGATCAGCGACCTTTTCTACCACATCGGCATCTTCCTTTTTGTCTTTGTCATCAACGGCCAGTATGACTTCGGCGCGTATCTTGTCAATATCATCATTCCCGAGCTGCTTTATACCGCATTGATGACCCTGCTGCTTTATCCGGCTTTCCGGAAGGCAGACGCGCTGATCGTTAAATGGGAAACCAGGAGGACCAGGTCCTTTGTTTAAAGAATTGCTCGAATACCTTCTCTATAAGGGAAAACAGATCGTCACCTCAAGGCTCTTTCCTGTCGTGATGGTCTTTATCGTGCTGTTCGGGCTTCTGCTCCGGCAAATGTACCGCCTGCAGATCGAGCAGGGCGATGAGGCGGAGGAAAATGTAAAAACAACGACAGTCCGAACGATATCGGAACCGGCCACAAGAGGCCGCATTTATGACCGGAACGGAGAGCTGCTGGCCTATAACCGCCTGATGCAGAACGTAACGGTGGTCGATGACGGCTCCTACGAAAACGGCTATGTCCGAAATCTGATGCTGCTCCGTCTGATCGGGATCCTGGATAAGCACGGAGAAAAGGTCGAAGCTTCGATCCCGCTTTATTACGATGAGGACGGCGAGCTGCGGGAGAGCTTTGCCTCCGACGCGGCCAGACTCAGGTTCCTGCGGGACATGTACGGCTATAAGGAGGTCGGCGAGCTGAGCGACGAGGAACGGGAAACGACGGCAGAAGATATTCTGAAATACTATATCGCTTACTACGGCATCGGACAAAATGCCGATAAGACGACCTATGAGATCGATCCTCAGACGGCCCTTAAGCTGGTCTATATCCGTTTCAGCCTTGCGCAGAATTTCTATGTGCGCTACCGTCCGAGCGTCGTCGCCAGGGACGTTGATGAGGCGACCGTTGTCGATATCAGAGAAAACGCGCCGAGGCTGCTTGGCGTCGATATCGGACAGAGCTACGAAAGAGTGTACAATGACGCGGTCTATTTCTGCCATATCATCGGCTATACGAGCCTTGCCAGTGCGGAGGAGATCGAACGGCTGAATGAGCAGGGCGGCGATTACGAGTCTGGGGATATGATCGGCAAGACCGGCATCGAGAACACGATGGAGGAGAGCCTTCGGGGAACCGCCGGCCATACGACCATGTATGTCAATAACCTCGGGCGCGTCCAGCAGATCATAGAAAAGACGGATCCCGAGGCGGGCGACGACATTTATCTTTCCGTTGACGCCGGTGTGCAGAAGGCGACCTATCATCTTATCGAACAAAAGCTGGCCGGTATTCTCAGTGCTCATCTGGTCGATTATGACGCCGATCCGGCGGATGAAAACCATTATGTGCCCATTAAAAAGGCCTATTATCAGCTGATCGGCAATAACGTGCTGAATATCGGGCATTTTGCCGCTTCAGATGCCGGGCAGGCAGAAAAAAGGCTGTATGCGGCGTTCCTTCGATCGGAGGACTCGGTGATCGGGGCGGTGACGGATGAGCTGCTCTCGCTGACCCCTTCGGCTTATAAGGATCTTCCCGCCGATATGCAGGATTATTTCAAGGCCGTCTACAATGCGATGCTGAGCGAAGAGATCCTGCTCCGCGATAACATCGATACGACTTCGGAGCTGTACCTTGCCTACCGCATCGACGGCTCGATCAGTCTGCAGGAATATCTCCGTCAGGCGCTTGAGCGGGGCTGGGTCGATGTTTCGCTCCTTGAGATCGGAGAAAAATATACCAGCTCGGAAGAGGTGTACCGTAAGCTGGTCGATCTGATCCGCGACAGGATCATTGACAATACTCTGTTTGCCAAGGCTGTTTATGAAAAGCTGATCTATTCGGATACGGTCAGCCGCTGCGATGTCGCGCTGGCCCTGTTTGAGCAGGGAGCGCTGGAAACGGACGAAAAGTGGATCGGGGCACTGAGTGCCGGCGATGAAGAGCAGGCCTTCCAGTTCATGAAGGAAAAGATCTACAGCATAGAGATCACACCGGCTCAGCTCGCCATCGACCCGTACTCTGCTGCGGCGACCGTGGTGGATGTCACGACCGGACGCGTGCTGGCCATGGTCTCTTATCCCGGCTATGACAATAACCGGCTCGGTGATTCTTCCTACTATGCTTCGCTGCTGCAGGATGAATCCACCCCGCTGTTCAATTCGGCGACTCAGGCTCAGACCACGCCGGGCTCCATTTTCAAGCCGGTGACTGCGGCAGCCGCTCTGGAGACCGGATTGATCACGGAAAATACCTATCTGAGCACGCACGGCGTTTTTGTCGGCGCCGGCATAGAGGTCCACTGCTGGAGCTATCCGAATTCGCACGGCGATATCAATGTTGCCGGAGCGCTGAAGGTGTCCTGCAACGACTTTTTCAGCCAGCTTGGCTATCGTCTCGGGCTTGTGGATGATGCCTACGTCGATGCGGCGGGCGTGGAAAAGCTCCAGCAGTATGCGGCTCTGCTCGGACTTGGCGATAAATCCGGGGTCGAGGTCGCGGAGTATCCTCCGATCATCACGGACACTTCGGCGGTGACCTCGGCGATCGGTCAGGGCACCAGTCTGTTCTCCAATGTTCAGCTTGCCCGTTATGCCTCCACGATCGCCACGAAGGGAACGGTGTACGACCTGACGCTTCTTGACCATCGGACCAGTGCCTCCGGAGAGCTCCTGCAAAGCTACCGCGGCGATTTTGTGAGCAAGACCGAGCTGCAGGAATCGACCTGGCATGCGATCCGCTACGGAATGCACCTGTCGGCAACGGAGGGCAGCACGGCCTACGTTTTCTCCAAAAAGGTGGATATCGCAGGCAAGACCGGGACCGCACAGGAAAACAAGGCCCGTCCCAATCATGCGACCTTCATCAGCTTTGCCCCGTATGAGGATCCGGAGATCAGCGTCAGCGTAACGATCCCTCACGGATATACCTCGGGCAACACGGCTGAGCTCGGCGGATATATTTATGACTACTATTACGGCCATATTTCCTATGAGGACGTGATCTCCGGCCATGCCAGAGACGCCGGCGGCAATTCGATCAGTGATTAAAGGGGGCAGGCGATGGCGACAGTATATGCGGTTACTTCGGGGAAAGGCGGCGTCGGCAAGACAACGGCTGCGGCGGCCATAGGCGCGGGTCTTGCTGCGGCAGGAAAGCGCACGGTGCTGATCGATATGGATATCGGTCTGCGCAATCTTGATGTGGTGCTGGGTCTGGAAAACCGCATCGTTTACGGTCTGGTGGATGCCGTGCGTTTCTGCCCATATAAGCCATTCCTTGACCGATACGGAAAAATCTACCGTAAAAAC
>JAZRYN010000131.1:0-13668 GCA_045600745.1 Lachnospiraceae bacterium | reverse complement strand
CTGATCGACTTCTGCTCCTTCATAACGGATATTTCGTGCACGAAGCTGTGCCTTGATGAAACGGGCAATCGGGCTTCCCTTCACGAATTTTGTTAACGCCAGGCATTCCCTGCCCAACGAGGAGGATACGTTCATGACATTGGTTTCCGCACTCGTTGCCTGCATATAGAACATGCTGCTGTTATGAACAGCCATTCTGTTTTCCGGGGTGATGCGCACGCCCATACTGGTCGGGCAGGCCACGGCATATTTATTATTCTTTTTGACTTCCATGCTTCGTTTCTCCTTTTCGTGAGTGGAGCAAATCTTTTTTCATTATAACGCATTATCATGCGTAGTCAAGCCGGAGCACCGTCTTCGCGCACCGCCTGCTGCCGCCTTTTTTCTGAAATTACTGCCTCCTGCCGTCAGCCTTCCGTTCCTTCCCGCGGCCTCTTTTCCGGACGCCGCTCCTGCCCCCGATCCCTCTGCTTCTTTTTTTTCGAAAATTTACGAGATTAAATTGACAAGACCACTGCCTTTGTGATAACGTGAAAACAGTTCCTTTAAGACGATGCGAGACATCGGCAAGGCTTATACAGATTGTACAGATGTTCCCGGTTTTCAGAAACGAAAGAGGCTATTCCTGCCGGGCTTTTTTATTTTTGAGGAACATTATTCCACAAAGCATAAGGAGAAGACAAATGAAAAAGGTCGGGATCATAATGGGCAGCAAGAGTGATCTTCCTGTGGTGCAGAAGGCTGCGGATGTCCTCAGGGAATTCGGCATCCCGTACGAAATGCACATCTACTCGGCGCACCGGACACCGGAGGAAGCCAGAGATTTTGCCCGCTCGGCAAAAGAAAACGGCTTCGGCGTCATCATTGCCGCAGCAGGCATGGCCGCCCATCTTGCCGGTGCCCTTGCGGCAAACACGGTCCTGCCGGTGATCGGCATCCCCTGCCGGGGCGCCGCGCTTGACGGCATGGACGCCCTTCTTTCCACCGTTCAGATGCCCTCCGGCATCCCGGTGGCAACGGTTGCCATTGACGGAGCGAAGAATGCCGCATTCCTTGCCGCCGAGATCCTGGCGCTTTCGGAGGAAGCACTCGCCGGAAAGCTGATGGCGCACCGGGCGGCACAGGCAGAAGATATACGCAAAAACGACAGAGAACTGAATCAATAAACAGCGGGAGGCAAAACATGGAACTTATTTACACAGGCAAGACCAAAAATGTTTATGCAATGGACAACGGTCACTATCTGCTGAAATTCAAGGATGACTGCACCGGCAAAGACGGCGTTTTCGATCCGGGCGAAAACAGTATCGGCCTGACCATCGAAGGCGTAGGCGACGTCAATCTGCGCATGTCGATCTATTTCTTTGAAAAGATCAAAAAAGCCGGCATTCCCACCCACTATGTGAGCGCGGACCTTGAAAACACGACCATGGAAGTCCTTCCGGCAAAGGTCTTCGGCAAGGGGCTCGAAGTCATCTGCCGCTACAAAGCCGTCGGCAGCTTCCTGCGCCGCTACAGCGATTATGTGGAAGAGGGCGCCGACCTTCCCGCCTATGTGGAAATGACCTTCAAGAACGATGCGCTCGGCGATCCTCTGGTCACCAAGGACGGCCTGACCGTGCTGGGGGTGATGACGCCCGAGCAGTACGATGCGGTCAAGGACGAGACGCAGAAGATCACGGCGATCGTGGCAGAGGAAATGAAGGCCCGCGGACTGGACCTTTACGATATCAAGTTCGAATTCGGCTATGACGCAGACGGCAAGGTGATGCTGATCGACGAGATCGCCTCCGGCAACATGCGTGTCTACAAGGACGGCGCCTACATCGATCCCATGACGCTCTCCAAATTATTCTTTGCCTGATGGGCGGCTTTTTCGGGACGGTGTCGCGGCGTGACACCGTCTTAGACATTTTTTTCGGGACGGATTATCATTCCCACCTTGGGACGCGTACGGCCGGCATGGCAGTGTGGGATGCCGAAAACGGCTGCAGGCGCCAGATCCATTCCATTGCCAACTCGCCCTTCCGTACCAGGTTTGAAAACGATCTTCACGAATTTTCGGGCGGCTGCGGTATCGGCTGCATCAGCGATACCGATCCGCAGCCTCTGCTCGTGCGCTCAAAGCTCGGCCTCTACGCCATCGCAACAGTGGGCGTGATCAATAATGCCGAGGAGTTAGTGTCCAAATGCTTTTCGGAGTACAGCCTGCAGCTGATGGCAAACAGCAGCGGCAGTGTGAACAGCTGTGAGCTGACCGCGGCCCTGATCAACGAAGCCGCCTCTCTCACCGAGGGGATCAAACGGGCGCAATCACTGATCGACGGCTCTCTGACCGTCCTTCTGATGACGGGCCCGGACGAGATCATTGCCGCCCGCGACCGCCTCGGCCGCCTGCCGGTGATGATCGGCAGAGATGAGGACGGCTACTGTGTCTCCTTTGAGTCCTTTGCGGCTCATAAGCTGGGCTATCAGGACGCCTATGAGCTCGGCCCCGGCGTGATCGTCAGCATCAGACCCGACGGGATCAAGCAGCTTGCCCCTCCCGGCGACAAGATGAAGATCTGCGCCTTCCTGTGGACATACTACGGCTATCCCAACTCGCGCTATGAGGGCAAGAACGTAGAGATCATGCGCTACTTAAACGGCGCGGGGCTGGCAAGAGGCGACAGGGAAAACGGCGGCATCCCGGACGTTGATTTCATCGCGGGCATGCCGGATTCCGGTGTTCCGCACGCCATCGGCTATTCCAATGAGGCAAAGCTGCCCTTTGCCCGTCCGTTCATCAAATATACGCCGACCTGGCCGCGCTCCTTCATGCCCGCCAGTCAGGCGGTCCGCAATCAGGTCGCCAAGATGAAGCAGATCCCTGTGCCGGAGCTGATCGAGGGCAAGAAGATCCTTCTTGTGGACGATTCGATCGTCCGCGGCACGCAGATCCGGGAAACTGCCGATTTTCTCTACGAATGCGGCGCGTCCGAGGTGCACATGCGCTCCGCCTGCCCGCCGATCATGTACAACTGCAGATTCCTGAATTTCTCCCGCAACAACGCCGATACAGACCTTCTGGCCCGGAGGACGATCAAGGAGCTTGAAGGAGATGAGGGGGATCGGCATCTGGACGAATATGCCGATGAAAAGACCGAAAGGGGACAGTGCATGCTCAAGCGGATCTGTGAAAAGATCGGTTTTGCCTCTCTCCGTTATCAGTCGCTTGACGAATTGCTGGCGGCCATCGGCATCGACAAGGACAAGGTCTGCACCTATTGCTGGACCGGAAAGGATCTGTGATGACGATTTCTCATTCCTCTTCCTACGCGGAGGCCGGCGTAGATATCGAAGCCGGCTACAAGGGCGTAAAGCTCATGAAAAAGCACGTGGAAAGAACGGTTATTCCCGGCGTGCTGTCGGATATCGGCGGCTTCGGCGGCCTCTTTGCCCCAGATACTGCCGGCATGAAAAAGCCCGTTCTGGTCTCCGGGACCGACGGCGTCGGAACGAAGCAGCGGATCGCCCAGCTGATGGACCGGCATGATACGGTGGGCATCGACTGCGTGGCCATGTGCGTGAACGATATCATCTGCTGCGGCGCAAGGCCGCTCTTTTTCCTGGACTATATCGCCATCGGAAAAAACATTCCCGAAAAGGTCGCCGATCTCGTCGGCGGCGTGGCGGAGGGCTGTGTACAGGCCGGCTGCGCGCTGATCGGCGGCGAAACGGCAGAGCATCCCGGAACCATGGCGCCGCAGGATTATGATCTGGCCGGCTTTGCCGTCGGGATCGTCGATGAAGAAAAAATACTCGACAAGACCCGCATGCGCCCCGGTGACGTTATCATCGCCCTGCCCTCAAGCGGCATCCACTCCAACGGCTATTCCCTGGTCCGCCGGGTCTTCGACGTCGAGCACGCCGACCTCGGCGCCGTGCTTCCGGGAACAGATAAGCCTCTCGGCGAGCTCCTGCTGACCCCGACCAGGATCTACGTTAAACCGGTGCTTGCGGCACTTGCGGCCGCGGATATCAAAGGAATAAGCCATATCACCGGCGGCGGCTTCTATGAAAATATCCCCCGCTGCATTCCGGACGGCCTCGGCGCCGTGATCCGCCGGAACGCGGTGCGGACTCCGGCCATTTTCCGCGTAATGCAGGAAAAGAGAGGGATCCCGGAACGGGATATGTTCAACACCTTCAACATGGGCGTCGGCATGATCATGGTCGCAGCCCCGAACACGGCAGACTCCGCCATTGCGGCGCTGAAAGCGCATGACGTGGACGCCTACGTGCTCGGAGAGATCCGGGCTTCCGAGGAGAAGGTGGCGCTATGCTGAAAAAAGTCGTATCGGGGATCGCCGCCGGCCTCTGCATCAGCCTCGGCGGGGCGGTTTTCCTTTCTGCCGAAAACAAAGTGGTCGGGGCGGTCGCCTTTACGATCGGTCTGCTCAGCATTTGTTATTACGGCTTGTCGCTCTATACCGGAAAGGTCGGCTATCTTTTTGAAAAGCATGATGGGGAAGCCTTTGCCGTGCTGCTTTACGGTCTTCTCGGAAATCTGATCGCAACGGTGTGCGGCGGCCTTCTGCTGCGCTTCAGTCTTCCGGCCATGGCCGGAAAGGCTGAAGCCGTATGCGCCGCGAAGCTGGAAAAGGATGCGCTCACGGTCTTTCTCCTCGGCGCATTCTGCGGGATTCTGGTCTATATTGCGGTCGATCTTTTCCGCGACAGGAAGACGGTTCTGGGCATTCTGATCGGGATCCCCGTCTTTATCCTGTGCGGCTTCGAGCATTCGATCGCCGATATGTTTTATCTGGCGGCGGCCGGGCAGTTTACGCTCCGGGCGCTTGTTTTTGTTTTGCTTGTCATCGCCGGAAACTCGGCAGGCGCGCTTATCTTCGACCGTCTGCTCTTTTTCGCCGGAGCAAAGGAGAAAAAGTAAGCGGGGAGGTTCCGGTCCGCGCCGGACCGGGCAAAGGAAAACTATGGAAAAAACTAAAATTGCCGTCCTCGTTTCCGGCGGCGGCACCAATTTGCAGGCCCTGATCGACGCTCAGGCAGGCGGCGCCTTAAAAAGCGGACAGATCGTTTTGGTCATCTCAAACAAGGAAGGGGCTTATGCGCTTGAACGCGCAAGGTCAGCCGGTATTCCCGCGCTGACCGTAACGCGAAGCGCCTGCCTCTCACAGGAGGCCTTTGAAAAGGCGCTTCAGCAGGCACTGGAGGCGGCCGGAGCAGAGCTCATCATTCTGGCCGGATTTTTAAGCATCCTGAGCGCTGACTTCACCCGGAAGTGGCCGGAGCGCATCCTCAATGTGCACCCTTCGCTGATCCCTTCCTTCTGCGGGAGGGGCTTTTACGGTCTGAAGGTGCATGAAGCAGCCCTCGCCTGCGGCGTGAAGGTGACCGGCGCCACCGTCCACTTTGTGAACGAAGTCCCGGACGGAGGGCGCATCCTCCTGCAGAAGCCGGTCTTGGTAAAGGAAGGCGATACGCCTGAGCTTCTGCAGCGGCGCGTTATGGAAGAAGCGGAATGGATCCTGCTGCCGCAGGCAGCGGAGGCGGTGTCCGCACAAATACAAACAGAAAAGGAAGGCTGAAGGTATGCTCGATTTTCTTGATTATTTACGTTCCCACCCCTATCCCGGCAGAGGGATCGTTGTCGGCAGAAACCGCGTCTGCTATTTCATAATGGGCCGCAGCGAGAACAGCCGCAACCGCATCTTCTCCCTTACGGATGACGGGATCCGGACGGAGGCCTTCGATCCCTCGAAAATGGTCGATCCGAGCCTCATCATTTATCACCCGGTCCGGAATACGGAAAAGGGACTGATCGTGACCAACGGCGACCAGACGGATACGATCCGCGATCTCGGAGACTTCCGCGCCGCCTTAATGACGCGCGAGTACGAGCCGGATGCGCCGAACTTTACCCCCCGCATCTCGGCCATGGTGTATCCTGACGGCTCATTTGATCTCTCCATCCTGAAATATCAGGACGGCCGCTGCCTTCGCGAATTCTTTAACTACGAGGGCTGCGATGAGGGAACGGGCTATTTTATCAGCACCTACGAAGGCTATGGCAGCCCGCTGCCGAGCTTTTACGGGGAGCCGCTTAAGATCACCATGCCGGAGCCGGACGAGATCTGGGCCGCGCTTAACGAAGACAACAAGGTCTCACTGTACGCCAATATGGGCGGCGAAGTCCGGATCTTCAACAAATACAAGTAATGCGTCCCGCGTCCGGTTTTGTCCTCCCGAAGGTAAGCCCCGCAGGGGACGGCAGATGCCTTATGGCCGGAAAATGCCGCGGTAAACGGAACAATCTGCAGGAAAGGAATCTCTCATGAACGAACTTGAACTCAAATACGGCTGCAACCCGAATCAGAAGCCGGCACGGATATTTATGCCTGACGGCTCCCGCCTTCCGGTCTGCGTTCTGAACGGACGTCCCGGCTTCATCAATTTTCTCGACGCCTTGAATTCCTGGCAGCTCGTTAAGGAATTAAAGGAAGCGACAGGCCTTCCGGCAGCGGCCTCCTTTAAGCACGTTTCTCCGGCCGGCGCGGCCGTGGGCAAGCGCCTCTCCGAAACGGACCGCGCCATGTATTTTGTGGAGCCGGGTGAAGAGCTGACCCCCATCGCGAGCGCCTACATCCGCGCGCGCGGCGCCGACAGGCTCTGCTCCTACGGCGACTGGGCGGCCCTAAGCGACGAATGCGATGCGGCAACAGCCAGATATTTACGGGCCGAGGTCTCCGACGGCATCATCGCCCCGTCCTATTCGGAGGAGGCTCTGGCCATTTTGAAGGAAAAGAAAAAGGGCGGCTACAACGTGGTGCAGATCGATCCGGATTATGTGCCCGCGCCGCAGGAATATAAGGACGTGTTCGGCATCCGCTTTGAACAGGGCCACAATAATTTCCGCATCGATGAAAAGCTGCTTGAAAATATCGTGACAGCCAACCGGGACCTGCCCGCACAGGCGAAGCTCGATATGCTCGTGTCGCTTATCACCCTGAAATACACCCAGTCCAATTCGGTCTGCTATGTGAAGGACGGACAGGCGATCGGCGTCGGCGCGGGGCAGCAGAGCCGCATTCACTGCACAAGACTCGCCGGAAGCAAGGCCGACAACTGGTATTTGCGGCAGCATCCCGCAGTGCTCAGCCTTCCCTTTAAGGCGGATATCCGGCGGGCGGACCGTGACAACGCGATCGACGTCTACATTTCGGAGGAGTATGACGACGTGCTGCGTGAGGGCGAATGGCAGAAGGTCTTTACGAAAAAGCCGGAGGTGCTGGACGCCGCGGCAAAAAAGGCATGGATCGCGACACAGAGCGGCGTGACCGTCGGCTCCGACGCTTTCTTCCCCTTCGGCGACAACGTTGAACGCGCACGCAAATCCGGCGTGCAGTACATTGCGGAGCCCGGCGGCTCGATCCGCGACGACCACGTCATCATGACCGCGGACCGCTATAATATGGTCATGTGCTTTACGGGCATGCGGCTGTTCCACCACTGATTTTCCGGGAGCGTTTGGCGCGGCGGAAAAGCCCGCAGAAAAAGAAAAAGGCGCCGTCCGGCAGGACCGGGGCGTTTAAGACATCGGGAGGCTATCGTTTATGAAGATTATGGTGATCGGCAGCGGCGGGAGAGAACATGCCGTGATCAAAAAGCTTAAGGAAAGTCCGAAGGCGGAGCGTATCTTCGCCCTGCCCGGCAACGGCGGGATCGCTGACGACGCCGAATGCGTGGATATTTCGGCCACGGATATTCCCGGCATCGTGCGCTTTGCCGAGACGGCTGCCGTAGATTATGCGGTGGTCACACCGGATGACCCGCTGGTACTCGGTCTGGTGGATGCCCTGGAGGAAGCCGGAGTCCCCTGCTTCGGCCCGAAGGCAAATGCCGCTCTGATCGAGGGCAGCAAGATCTTTTCCAAACAGCTGATGCAGAAATACGGCATTCCGACGGCGGCCTGCGAAACATTTGACGATATACAGGCGGCGCTTGATTACCTGAAAACGGCTCCGATGCCTGCCGTGATCAAGGCGGGCGGCCTGGCGCTCGGCAAGGGCGTGGTCATTGCCGAAACGGAAACGGAGGCGGAAGCCGCCGTGCGCAGCATGATGCAGGAGAAGAAATTCGGCAAAAGCGGAAGCCGCATCCTGATCGAAGAATTTCTGCAGGGTCCGGAAGTGAGCGTGCTCAGCTTTACCGACGGCAAGACCATTAAGCCCATGGTCTCCTCGATGGATCACAAGCGGATCGGCGACGGCGACAAGGGCTTAAATACCGGCGGCATGGGCACGATCGCGCCGAATCCCTATTACGCCCCGGAGATCGCCGAACGCTGCATGAACGAGATCTTCCTGCCGACACTTGCCGCCATGCGTGCGGAAGGACGCCCGTTCAAGGGATGTCTGTATTTCGGCCTGATGCTGACGGAAAAGGGGCCGAAGGTGATCGAATACAACTGCCGCTTCGGCGACCCGGAAACGCAGGTGGTGCTGCCGCTCTTAAAGAGCGATCTTCTGGAGATCATGCTGGCCGTCACCGAAGAGCGTCTGGCGGATACCCCCGTGGAATTTGCGGACGGGTCTGCCTGCTGTGTGATCATGGCCTCCGAGGGATATCCCGTCTCATATGAAAAGGGCTATCCGATCACGATCCCGCAGGACCTAAGGGACAGCGTTTATGTTGCGGGCGCGGCCCGAAAGGGTGATACGCTTGTAACTGCCGGCGGGCGCGTGCTCGGCGTCACGGAAACCGCCGGGACGCTGTCAGAGGCAGTCAGCAAGGCCTATCAGGATGTTTCCCGCATCCGTTTCGAGCGGGCTTATTACAGAAAGGATATCGGCAAACGGGGCCTTCAGGCTCTACCGGCAGAGAAATAAGGGAGATAGTATGGTTTACCGCATATTTGTTGAGAAAAAGCCCGGTCAGGACAGCGAAGCACAGGCTCTTGCCCGGGAGATCAGAGAATTTCTGGGGATTCGGGCGCTCAAGGCGCTTCGGATCCTGAACCGCTATGATGCGGAGGGGCTGGAAAAAGAGCATTTTGATTACGCGGTCCGCACCGTGTTCTCGGAGCCGCAGTTAGATACCGCCTCGGAGGAGGTCAGCTTTCCCGGCGCGGCAGTCTTTGCCGTGGAATACCTTCCCGGCCAGTTCGACCAGCGAGCAGACTCCGCCGCGCAGTGCATCCAGCTGATTTTTCAGGGCGAACGGCCCCTTATCCGGACGGCAAAGCTCTATGCCCTGTACGGTGAGCTGTCGGATGAGGAGATCGCTGCGGTTAAAAAATATGTGATCAACCCGGTGGAGGCCCGTGAGGCCGCGCTGGAAAAGCCGGAAACGATACGCCCGCGCTACGCCGTGCCGGAAAAGGTCGCCGTGATGGACGGTTTCCGGAAAATGGAGCGCGGGGCGCTCGAAGCCCTCTCGGCCCGTCTCGGCCTTGCCATGGACACGGACGATCTGGAATTCTGCCGGCAGTATTTTCTCTCGGAACAGCGCGACCCGACCATCACCGAGATCCGTATGATCGACACTTACTGGTCCGACCACTGCCGCCATACGACCTTCAATACCATTATTGACGAGGTCAGCTTCGAGGATCCGCTGCTGCAGAAGGCCTGGGAGCGCTATCAGGAAACTCGCCGTGAGCTCGGCCGCACAAAGCCCGCATGCCTGATGGACATCGCAACGCTTGCCGTCCGTTACCTGAAAGCGCACGGGCAGCTAAATAAGCTTGACGAATCGGAAGAGATCAATGCCTGCACGGTCCGCATCGAAGCGGAAATGGACGGAAAGAAAGAGCCCTGGCTGCTCCTGTTCAAGAACGAAACGCACAACCATCCGACGGAGATCGAGCCTTTCGGCGGTGCAGCGACCTGTATCGGCGGCGCCATCCGGGATCCTCTTTCCGGGCGGGCTTATGTCTACGGCGCCATGCGCCTGACCGGTGCCTCGGATCCGTTTAAGCCCATAGACGAGACCCTGACCGGTAAGCTTCCTCAGCGGAAGATCGTGACCACGGCTGCCGCCGGGTATTCCTCCTACGGGAACCAGATCGGTCTTGCCACGGGCATTGTCGACGAGCTGTATCATCCCGGCTATGAGGCCAAACGCATGGAGATCGGTGCGGTTATCGCTGCGGCGCCGGCGGAAAATGTGCGCCGCGAGCGTCCTGTTCCCGGCGACCTGATCCTGCTGCTCGGCGGCGGTACCGGCCGAGACGGCATCGGCGGTGCGACAGGCTCCAGTAAGGCCCACACGGCACACTCCGTTGAGGATTGCGGCGCAGAGGTCCAGAAGGGCAACGCCCCCGAAGAGAGGAAGCTGCAGCGCCTGTTCCGAAGACCGGAAGCGGCAAAGCTGATCAAACGCTGCAATGACTTTGGTGCCGGCGGGGTATCGGTTGCGGTCGGCGAGCTGGCTGACGGCATTTCCGTCGATCTGAACGCGGTTCCGAAAAAATATGAGGGACTGGACGGGACCGAGCTAGCCATCAGTGAATCACAGGAACGCATGGCGGTGGTCGTGTCGGCCGAGGATGCGGAGACCTTCCTGCGCCTTGCCAAAGAGGAAAACCTGCAGGCGTCCGTTGTTGCCCGCGTGCAGGAGGAAAGACGCCTGGTCATGAACTGGAACGGTCAGAAGATCGTGGACATCAGCCGTGATTTTCTTGACTCAAACGGCGCGGAAAAGCATATCCGCATCGCTCCTGCTGCGCCTCAGCGGACAGACCGGATCGTGAGCGGCGGCTTTGAAAAAAACTACCGGGCGCTTGCCGCAGACCTGAACTGCTGTTCAAAGCGCGGACTGGCAGAGCGCTTTGACTCGACCATCGGTGCCGGTACTGTCCTTATGCCCTTCGGCGGCCGCAGACAGCTTACGCCCGCCCAGGCCATGGTGCAGCTGATCTCTTCCGAAACGAAGCATACCGACGACTGCTCGCTCATGGCCTTTGGCTTTGACCCTTATTTAAGCAGCGAGAGCCCCTATCACGGCGCCTACACGGCCGTGGTCGAATCTGTTTGTAAGCTGATTGCGACCGGCGCGGAGTTTTCGGACGTTTACCTCTCGCTTCAGGAATACTTTGCAAAGCCGGGAAAAGACGCCCGCCGTTGGGGAACTCCGCTTGCCGCACTGCTCGGGGCCTTCGCCGCGCAGATAGATCTCGGCATAGGCGCGATCGGCGGCAAGGATTCCATGTCCGGCAGCTTCGAGCAGCTTGACGTACCGCCCACGCTGGTCTCCTTTGCGGTGACTACCCAGAAGACCGGCGATATCCTTTCCCCGGAAATGAAGCAGGCCGGGCATGTTATCATCCGGCTGGCGCCGAAAAAGACCGCTGACGGGCTGCCGGATCCCGAAAGCCTGAAAAAAGTCTTTGCCGATGTTACGGAAATGGCCCGGAGCGGCCGCGTTTTTGCCGCCTATACGCCCGGTCACGGCGGAATTGCCGAGGCGATCATGAAAATGAGCTTCGGCGGCGGCTTCGGCTTCCGCTTTGCGAGCGGCTGCAGCACCGGGAAGCTGTTTGCCTACGATTACGGCGCCTTCCTGCTGGAGGTCGAGCAGGCACGGGAGGGGGAAGAGCTGATCGGTGAGATCACGGAAGAGGACGTCTTCTCGCTGGGCACGGAAAGCCTTCCGGCAAGCGAACTGCTTCGCATCAGCGAGGATCGGCTGGAACAGATCTTCCCCTGCAACATCGAAATGAAGGAAGAAAACATTCCTGCCTACTACTACGAATCGGGAGAACGCAGCTTTCCGCATATCTCCTGCGCAAGGCCGAAGGTGCTGATCCCTGCATTTCCGGGCACGAACTGTGAATATGACAGCGCTAAGGCCGTCGCGGATGCCGGCGCCGAGCCGGAGATCCTGCTTGTGCGCAACCTGACCGCGGATGACGTGGCAAGGAGCGTCGAACGTTTTGCGGCGGCAGCGGATTCCGCACAGGCGATCTTTATCCCCGGTGGGTTTTCGGGCGGAGACGAGCCGGATGGCAGCGGCAAATTCATCACGGCATTTTTCCGTGCGGCTGCGGTCAAGGCATCCGTTACGGAGCTGTTGGAGAAAAAAGGCGGCCTGATGCTTGGCATCTGCAACGGTTTTCAGGCGATGATCAAGCTCGGTCTTGTGCCCTACGGCCGGATCCTGGATGCGGACGAGAGCTTTCCGCCGCTGGCCTTCAACACCATCGGCAGACACCAGTCTCGCATCGTGCGCACGCGGATCGCGTCAAATAAATCCCCCTGGCTCTCCATGACAAGGCCCGGTGAGATCTATTCTGCTCCGATCTCCCACGGCGAAGGCCGCTTCCTTGCGGATCCCGCCCTGATCGAGCAGCTGGCAGGAGCCGGACAGATCGCCACGCAGTACGTCAGCGAGCAGGGAATGCCGACCATGGACGTGCATTTTAACCCTAACGGTTCGCTGATGGCCATCGAGGGCATCACCTCTCCGGACGGACGCGTTTTCGGCAAAATGGGCCATGCGGAGCGCATAGGCGCCGGCCTTTACCGGAACGTTCCCGGCAACTATGACATGCACCTGTTCGAGGCCGCAGTGAAGTATTTCAAAAGTTAAGGGAAGCTGACTGTCGCTGCGGCCGCAAACGCCTGAGAAGAATAATAAGCTTCCGGCGGCCGCTAAACACTTCCCTCTTATGGGAGAACCGCTTTGTGACGACATCTACCGATTCTTCGTCGTTATCTACGAGGACGATCCGGCCTACTTCGGGCTGGATGAACTCATCACTCCTGAGATAGCGCCTTGAGGGTTCTGTCTGTGCCTGCACATTTGTCGGAGGGGCTGCTAAAGGCTGTTCTGTCTGTTCTGTCTTCTCTGCCTGCGGCAGAGGCTCTTCGGCGGGCTGCGGCTGCGGTAAGGACTGTTCTTCGAGCAGCGCCTCCGCTTCTGTCACGCTTTAGCTGAGTCTTGCGTCTCTGCCTGCGGCGTGGGGGTTGCTGCGGTCTCCCGGACGTCTATCGCTTCAAGATTTTCCGGGGCCGTGGGCATCTCTTTTTTCTTGGGCATTGTTCTTCACCTTTGTGAGTAGATTTTTGTATCAAAAAAAAGCTGGCCTCGTGCCCGAGATCGACTTTAGATGCTTATACAAAAAAAGCACCGTTTGCACGGCGCTTGCGAGTGGGGGAAGGTGGATTCGAACCACCGAAAGCACTGCTAACAGATTTACAGTCTGCCCCCTTTGGCCACTCGGGAATTCCCCCATGATTATTTGCGAAGAGCCGATGGCCGGATTCGAACCGGCAACCTGCTGATTACAAATCAGCTGCTCTGCCGTTGAGCCACATCGGCCCGCCATTCTGCTCACGCAGGATGGGACCTACAGGGCTCGAACCTGTGACCCCTTGCTTGTAAGGCAAGTGCTCTCCCTGCTGAGCTAAGATCCCGCAAATAAGGAAAAACGACCCGAATGGGACTCGAACCCACGACTTCCGCCGTGACAGGGCGGCGCTCTAACCAACTGAGCCATCGGGCCATTTAAGGATTCGCGAACAGCACCTTCAAAACTGCACACCGAAGAAGTAAACGAAAAAGAAGAAACAAGATCAAGTGTTCGACCGATTAGTAACAGTCAGCTCCATGCATTACTGCACTTCCACCTCTGCCCTATCAACCTCGTCGTCTTCAAGGGGT
>JAZRYN010000130.1:0-8807 GCA_045600745.1 Lachnospiraceae bacterium | reverse complement strand
TGATGCCGAAGTGACTGACGAGGATGTGGATGCCGAGCTGAAAAAGGCACAGGAACAGAATTCCACCGAAAACGATGTGGAGGACCGCCCGTTAAAGGAAGGCGATACGGCTCATCTTGACTATGCCGGGACCGTGGACGGCGAAGCCTTTGAAGGCGGCACGGCCAAGGATCAGGAGCTGGTCATCGGAAGCCACAGCTTTATCGACGGCTTCGAGGATCAGATGGTGGGCATGAATATCGGCGAGGAAAAGGACCTGAACGTGACCTTCCCTGAGGAATACCATGCGAAGGAGCTTGCCGGCAAGGCCGCCGTGTTCCATGTGAAGCTGAACGCGATCAGCGAGAAGATCCTTCCGGAGCTGGACGATGAATTTGCCGCCGAGGTCTCCGAGTTCGAGACCCTTGCGGAGTACCGCGAAAGCGTGAAGGCAAAGCTTCTGGAGGACAAGCAGAAGCAGGTCAAGGCCGACAGGGAAAATGCACTGCTTGAAAAGGCCGTGGAGGGCGCCGAGATGGATATCCCCGCCGTGATGATCGACAGCCAGGCGGAGGATATGGTCCGGGATTTCGGCCAGCGTCTGCAGATGCAGGGACTGGACATGAACCAGTACATGAAATTTACCGGCATGACCATGCCGCAGATGGTCGATCAGTACAAGGATTCCGCAAAGAAGCGCATCCAGGGACGCCTGGTGCTGGAGGCGATCGCCGCAGCCGAGGGTCTGGAAGCCACGGAAGATGATGTGGAAGCCGAGTTTAAGAGACTGGCTGAGGAATATTCCATGGAGGCCGATAAGGTCAAGGAATACTTTGGCGACGAAGAATCTCTTAAGAATATGAAAACGGATCTGGCGACCCAGAAGGCGCTTGATCTGCTGCTTGCCGAAGCAAAATAAGAAAGGAAGATCTATGAATTTAGTTCCTACCGTAATCGAGTCCTCGAGCCGCGGCGAACGTGCGTATGATATCTACAGCCGCCTGCTGAAGGACCGGATCGTTTTTATGGACGGGGAAGTGACCGACGCCACCGCGGATCTGGTCGTGGCGCAGCTGCTGTTTCTGGAATCGGAAGACCCCGGCAAGGATATCAACCTGTATATCAACAGCCCGGGCGGCAGCGTGACCGCAGGCCTTGCGATCTATGATACCATGCAGTTCATCAAATGCGACGTCAGCACCATCTGCCTTGGTATGGCTTGCTCCATGGGCGCTTTCCTGCTTGCCGGCGGGGCAAAGGGCAAACGCTACATCCTGCCGAATGCCGAGGTCATGATCCATCAGCCGAGCGGCGGTGCGCAGGGACAGGCGACGGATATCCTGATTGCGGCAGACCGCATGAAAAAGACTAAGGAACAGCTGAATCGCATCCTTGCCGACAATACCGGAAAGCCCTATGAAGTGATCGCCGCCGATACCGAACGCGATAACTTCATGAGCGCGGAGGAGGCAGTCGCCTACGGGCTCGTGGACAAGGTCATTGAAAAACGCAGCTAAGGAGAACGCATGCCGAGCAAGATTACAAAAGACACTCATGTCTGTGCATTCTGCGGAAGAAGCGCGGCTCAGGTGAACCGCCTGATCTCCAGCTCCATTTCACCGACCTACATCTGCGATGACTGTGTGTCGGTCTGCCTGGAGATCCTTGAAGAGGACTGGCAGCAGGAACCGGGGAAGAAGGCGAAAAAGCAGCCGCCGCTCAGCCTGAACAATTTGAAGCGGCCGGAAGAGATCAAGCATTTTCTCGACCAGTACGTGATCGGGCAGGAGGACGCCAAAAAGGTCCTGTCGGTGGCGGTCTACAACCACTATAAACGGATCCTGGCCGGCGGGCAGAGCGACGTGGAGCTCCAGAAGAGCAATGTGCTGATGCTTGGCCCTACCGGCTCCGGCAAGACCTATCTGGCCCAGACCATCGCCAAATGTCTGGACGTGCCCTTTGCGGTGTCGGATGCCACGGCGCTGACCGAGGCCGGCTATGTAGGGGAGGATGTGGAGAACATCCTTCTCAAGCTGATCCAGGCCGCGGATTACGATATCGAAAGAGCCGAGCGGGGCATCATTTATATCGATGAGATCGACAAGATCACCAAGAAGACCGAAAATGTTTCCATTACCCGCGACGTGTCCGGCGAGGGGGTACAGCAGGCATTACTGAAGATCCTCGAGGGGACCGAAGCCAATGTGCCTCCGCAGGGCGGCCGCAAGCATCCTTATCAGGAGACCATCCAGATCGACACGACCAATATCCTGTTTATCTGCGGCGGCGCCTTCGACGGTCTGGAAAAGATCATAGAAAGCCGTCTCGGAGAGAACAGCATCGGCTTTAACGGCGTTGTGGAGAAGAAGACCGAAAAGAAGGTCGGAGAGCTTTTCCGCAAGGTCCTGCCGAAGGATCTGGTCAGGTTCGGGCTGATCCCCGAATTTGTCGGCCGTGTGCCCGTGGTCGTTTCGCTGGATGAGCTGACCGAGGAGGCCATGCTGCGCATCCTGACCGAGCCGAAGAACGCTCTGGTGAAGCAGTTCGAGCGCCTGTTTGAGATCGACGGCGTAAAGCTCGAGTTTACCGAGGACGCGGTAAGAGCGATCGCCCGGAAGGCGCTGGAACGCAACATCGGCGCCAGAGGCCTGCGGGCGATCATGGAAAACACGATGATGGATCTGATGTACCGCCTGCCCTCGGACGATACGGTCGGTAGCTGCACGATCACCGAGGATGTGGTGGAAAAGGGCGCAGAACCGGTTCTGACCTACCGCGATGTTCAGCCCCGTCTGAAAATGAATACCGATAACCTTGTCGGATAGATCCGTTTATGCCCGGGGGAAAGGAGGCGACGCATGATCATTAAATCTGTCGATCTGGAAACGGTCTGCGGCGTCACCAGCAAATTTCCGGTGAACCGGCTTCCGGAGTTTGCCTTTGCCGGCAAGTCCAATGTCGGAAAGAGCTCGCTCATCAACGGCCTGATGATGCGAAAAAGCTACGCCCGTACAAGTGCGCAGCCCGGAAAGACCCAGACGGTGAATTTCTACAACATCAACGACGCTTTTTATTTTGTTGATCTGCCCGGCTACGGCTATGCGAAGGTCTCCGAGACGGAAAAGGCACGCTGGGGTAAGATGATCGAAAAATATCTGCACAGTTCGAAGCAGCTTCGTCAGGTCTTCCTGCTTGTGGACATCCGTCATGCTCCCGGAGCAAACGACAGACAGATGTTCGAGTGGATCACGGCGAACGGCTATGAACCCGTTATCATTGCCACCAAGCTGGATAAGCTGAACCGCAGCGAGCGGCAGAAGGCGGATAAGATACTCCGCACCGGTTTGGGCATCGGCACGGAGACGCGGATATTTCCCTACTCCGCCGTTACGCAGGAGGGAAGGGAAGCCATTTATACCTATCTGGAGGAATTGCTATGAAGGACGTTACCGATCTGAGAGAATTGTTTCGTCACCCTGCCGATCATGAAGGCAGGCGCCTTACCGTGTGCGGATGGACGCGAAACCGTCGGAATTCCAAGACCTTCGGATTTGTCATGCTGAATGACGGGACCTGTTTTGAATCCGTTCAGGTGGTCTATGATGAAACGCTTCCGAACTTTGAGGAGATCCAGCACATCAACATCGGGACGAGTCTGGTCGTGGAGGGGAAGCTCCTTCTGACGCCGGACGCCCAGCAGGCTTTTGAGATCCATGCGGAGCAGATCACGGTCGAGGGGGCGCCCACCCCGGACTACCCGCTTCAGCCCAAAAAACACAGCACGGAGTTCCTGCGCACGATCCCGCATCTCAGACCCCGCACGAATCTTTTCAGCGCGGTCTTCCGCATCCGCAGCCTTGCCGCACATGCCATCCACTGCTTTTTCCAGGACAGAGGCTTTGTCTATGTCCACACGCCGCTGATCACCGGAAGTGACTGCGAGGGAGCCGGAGAGATGTTCCGCGTGACAACGCTTGACCCGGCGGCGCCGCCGCTCACGGAGGACGGCAGCGTTGACTGGTCACAGGACTTCTTCGGGAAGGAGACGAACCTCACGGTGAGCGGCCAGCTGAACGGCGAGACCTACGCCATGGCTTTCCGGAAGATCTATACCTTCGGGCCGACCTTCCGTGCCGAGAATTCAAACACTACACGTCATGCGGCGGAGTTTTGGATGATCGAACCGGAAATGGCCTTTGCCGATCTGCAGGATGATATGGACACCGCAGAGGCCATGCTGAAATATGTGATCGGCTATGTGCTTGAGCATGCGCCGGCGGAAATGGATTTCCTGAACCGCTTTGTGGATCATGGCCTGTTAGAGCGCCTCGAACATGTGAGGACGAGCGACTTCGGCCGCATCAGCTATACGGAGGCGATCAAGCTGCTTGAACCGCACAATGACCGATTTGCCTATAAGGTGTTCTGGGGCTGCGACCTGCAGACCGAGCATGAGCGCTTCCTTACCGAGGAGATCTTCAAGCGTCCGGTCTTTGTGACCGACTACCCGAAGGAGATCAAGGCCTTCTACATGAAGCTGAATCCGGACGGAAAGACCGTGGCAGCCATGGACTGCCTGGTACCCGGGATCGGAGAGATCATCGGCGGCAGCCAGCGTGAGGACGATTATGATAAGCTGCTTTCCCGCATTCGTGAGAACGGCATGAGGGAAGAGGATTACGGATTTTATCTTGATCTGCGTAAATACGGCACGGCCCGTCATGCGGGCTTCGGCCTGGGCTTTGAACGCTGTGTGATGTATCTGACCGGCGTGGGCAATATCCGCGACGCCATTCCGTTCCCGAGAACGGTCGGCAGCTGCAATCTGTAACCGAAAGCGCACGAGACAAAAGGGAGAGGCGGCGGCCTTTCTCTTTTGCAGCGGCGGCCATGGGAGACGGCCCCGCTTCCGGCAAGAGCCTGTGACGCTGCCGTCTTTGACATTTCCCCCGTCATAAAGTATTATGGAACCGTAAATGCCGGGAGGCGCCGCAAGCATCATCGGCTCGGCCACCGGGGACGGCAAGCCGGGGCCGAAAGCGCTCCGGAGGCTTCCCGTCAAAATGCAGCGGAAGGAGAAACATGATCATGACCAAAACGGAACAATTGACGGAAATGCTGCGCGAGTCTTCGCGAATAGTCTTTTTTGGCGGCGCAGGTGTCTCCACGGCCTCAGGCATCCCGGATTTCCGCTCGGCAAACGGCCTGTACAATCAAAAATACAGACGGACGCTGTCCCCGGAGGAAATGGTCTCCCGCAGCTTTTTTGAGCAGGACCCGGAGGACTTTTTCGACTTTTACCGCGAAAAGCTGATCTACCCAGAGGCTCAGCCGAACGACTGTCATAAAGCGCTTGCCGCCCTCGAGAAGGCAGGCAGGTTGAGCGCCGTGGTCACGCAGAATATTGACGGGCTGCATCAGAAGGCGGGAAGTAAAAACGTTTTTGAACTGCATGGCTCGGTGCTGCGCAATTATTGTACGCGCTGCCGCAAGTTTTTTGACGAAACGGCTGTCCTGAAGACGAAGGGCGTGCCGAAATGCGACCGCTGCGGCGGCATCATCAAGCCCGACGTCGTGCTGTATGAAGAAATGTTGGACGAAGAAGTGATGGATGGGGCGGCGAGAGCCATCATGCAGGCCGATATGCTCATTATCGGCGGCACCAGCCTGGTCGTTTATCCGGCTGCCGGTTTTGTGCACTATTTCCGCGGAAAGCATCTGGTGCTGCTCAACAAGAGCGTGACGCAGATGGACGGCGAGGCCGAGCTCGTCATTCACGAGGATATTGCCGCGGTTCTCGGAGAAGCCGTGCGGGCACTGGGGCTGATGCCGCAGAACGAAAAGGCTGATTAACCTTTAACTTTACGAATTTAACAGGGATTTCATTTTACCTCTCGGAAAAACTGTGCTATGATAAAATTCGGGTCGGTGCGGAGACGCGCCTTCCTAAGGTCGCGCAGGAAGATCGAAAACGGGACGCGGCAGCTTATTTACAGGAGTTATAATGAACAACAAGAAAGACGACGATAAGAACAAACGCCCGAAATGGATGCTGGCACTGATCATGGCATTGGCCGGTCTGGTCATTTTTTCCTTCTTTTCGAGGACTCTGTTAGAGGACCGCATCGGGAGTCTGACCTATACGGAATTTTTGGAGATCCTGCAGACGAAAGAGGTGAAAAAGGTCACCTTTAACGAGTATTACAATAAGATCTCGGCAACGGTGACGGATGCTTCCGGCAAGGAAACGACGATCACCACCGCCATCGTGGACAAGGACGCGGCGCTTGAGATCTGCAAAGAACGCAGCATTCCCTACAGCGGCACCGTGATCCAGTCCGGATCGTGGATGTCGATTCTGATGTATGCCATATTTATCGGCTTCCTTCTTTATTCCATGAGGGCCATGCGGAAGGGCGGCGGACTTCTCGGCGGCTACGGCCAAAACAACGCGAAAATGTACGTTCAGAAGGATACCGGTGTATCCTTTGCCGATGTTGCGGGGCAGGACGAGGCCAAGGAATCGCTGCTTGAGATCGTCGAATTCCTGCATGATCCGGGAAAATATGCGGAGATCGGTGCGAAGCTGCCGAAGGGCGCTCTGCTCGTCGGCCCTCCCGGTACCGGCAAGACACTGCTGGCGAAGGCTGTCGCCGGTGAAGCCAAGGTGCCGTTTTTCTCGCTGGCCGGTTCGGATTTTGTGGAAATGTTCGTCGGCATGGGGGCTTCCCGTGTCCGCTCCTTGTTTAAGGATGCACAGCAGATGGCGCCCTGCATCATTTTCATCGATGAGATCGACGCCATCGGCAAATCCCGCGATTCCCGCTACGGCGGCAATGACGAGCGGGAGCAGACCCTGAATGCGCTGCTGGCCGAAATGGACGGCTTTGATTCTTCCAAGGGCGTGTTCATCCTGGCGGCAACGAACCGTCCGGAGGTGCTTGATCCGGCCCTCTGCCGTCCGGGAAGACTGGACCGCCGCATTATCGTGGATAAGCCGGACCTCAAGGGCCGTATTGCTGTTTTGAAGGTCCATGCCAAGCATGTCAATATCGATGAGTCGGTCGACTTTAACGAAGTCGCGTTAGCGACCTCCGGCGCCGTCGGCTCAGACCTGGCCAATATGGTCAATGAAGCCGCCATCCTCGCGGTCAAGAACGGCAGGAACTATGTCACGCAGTCTGATCTTCTGGAGTCCGTGGAGGTCGTTATTGCGGGTAAGGAGAAGAAGGACCGCGTGATGAATGACAACGAGAAACGCATGGTGGCGTATCACGAGGTCGGCCATGCGCTGGCGACCGCGCTGCAGAAGCATACCGAACCGGTGCAGAAGATCACCATCGTGCCGCGCACCATGGGCTCGCTCGGCTATGTCATGCAGACCCCCGAGGAGGAAAAATTCCTCATGACGAAGGACGAACTGGACGCCGAGCTGGTCACGCTCCTTGCCGGAAGAGCCAGCGAGGAGATCTTCTTTGAATCCGTTTCCACGGGGGCGTCAAACGATATTGAGAAGGCAACGAAGCTTGCCCGCTCGATGGTGACCCGCTTCGGTATGAGCGAGGAGTTCGGCCTGATGGGCCTCGAAACGATCGACAGTGAATATCTGACGGCCCGCTCGTACATGAACTGTGCGGATGAAACCAGTGCCAAGGTCGATATGGTCGTTCGGGAAATGCTGGAAACGGCGTACGCGAAGGCGAAGGAGCTGCTGTCGGGGAATAAGGACATCATGCACCGGATCGCCGCCTTCCTTGTGCAGAAGGAAACCATTACCGGCAAGGAATTCATGAAGTTAATGGAGGAGGTCAGGCAGGAACGCGCCAGAGCGGAAGCGCTTCTGCGTGAGCGCTTCCCGGAAATGATGGAGAAAAAAGAAGAGACTGCGCCGGTAATTGCCGAAGAGGCTGCGTCCGGAAAAGCGCCGGAAGCGGCAGAGCCTGAAAAGGCGGCGGAAAAGGGCGATTCGGAAGCTGCCCCGAATACGGCTCCTGAAGATGCAGGGATCTAACGGCAGTCAAGAACGGTCAGACAGCTGTCTTTTACGGTAAACCGGACATTCTTTCCGGCATATTTCATCCCGTATATCCGGCTTGGATCATCCTGATAGGCAGGACGGGGATCAAGAGAGAGCGTCTCGAGAAGCCCGGTTCGCTCACTTTCGGAAAATCGATCAAGAAGAGCCTCATCGCAGACCACGGTGAGGCTTTTTTTCGTGCGTTTGCCGGCAAGGACGTCAGCGGCATCCGGAACGGCGTCGGAAAGGGGCATGTAAGGCTTGATGTCGTAGATCGGCGTGCCGTTCATAAGATCGGCTCCGGAAACGGTCAGCCAGGCACCCTTCGGATCGTCAAGCGTTACGCGCTCAAGTCTGACGGCAGAGATCCCGAGTCCGTTCGGACGGAAGGGGCTGCGGGTGGCAAATACGCCGAGTCTGATGTTGCCGCCGAGCTGCGGCGGTCGTACCGTCGGCGTCCAGCCGTCTGTCTTATTTTCCGAAAAGCCCCAGATCAGCCAGATGTGAGAGCAGGCTTCAATGCCGCGGAAGGCTTCGCGGATCCGAAACGGCGGTTCCATCACGATGCGGCTTAGCGTATGCGCGGCAAGTCCGGGCTGTCTCGGTACGCCGAATTTCTCGTTATAATCGTTAGCGATGCGGGCAATGATCTCCATATGAGCTCCTTCGTTTGACAACGGTGCAGTCTTTGTTTGAAAAACAATTATAGCACAGAACACGCGTGCGTGCTGTACGAGATGCGGCGCTTAATGTATACCTAATGTATAATTTTAAGAAACCTTTAATATCAGTGCGCGTTGCGTTTCTTTTC
>JAZRYN010000129.1:0-2710 GCA_045600745.1 Lachnospiraceae bacterium | reverse complement strand
GACTTCGACGCGGCTTTTGCCGGGGATGACATGGACGCCCATTTCAGTGACGACGCGGCCGCTGACCTGCACCGGCAAGAGCGGCTTCTTTATCAATGCCTGCGGCGAGGTTTCGGTGGAGATTCTCGACGAGACGGGCGGAGTGCTGGCACGGTCGTCGGTGTTTCGCGGCGACAGCACAAAGGCAGTCCTCGCGTTTGACGGATTTGACGTGTCTTCTCTCAACGGGAAGGTATTCCGACTGCGGTTTGCCGTAAAGGGTGCGCTGTATGCGTTTGCACTGATATAATAATAATATAATTTGTCGCCCCGCCGTGCTTGTGCCCGGCGGGGCGACTCCGATTCTGCCTGCTTGCGGGCAGCGTACCGCTACACCCATCATATCGCGCCGCAAGCGGCGCAGGAGAAAACGAACCTACTTTTTTCTTTCTCTTGTAAGAAAAAAGTAGGTTCCTTTCTCGTCCGCACGGCAAGACAAAAAAGAGAGCAGTCCCCGCCGCAGAGCGGTGGGGACTGCCAATTTCAAAACTTATTTTGCGTAATAAGCCGCAACTTTGTGGAATGCCTTGGAAACGAGCGCAACGGTGTCTTCCTTCCAGGTCTCGAACGGATAGATCATAAAGGTATCGTCGAGAGACTTCTTGGTGTTGGGAAGATCGTCAAACGTGTAGTACTTGCTGTGATCGCCCTTGTATTCGGGAGCTTCCCACGGATACTTGCTGGTGCCGAATACCTGACGGTTCTTGTACCAGTCGAAGTTGAAAGGCGTAGCGTTCATGTAGGACGGGTTGGCAAAGAGTCCTTCTTCGCGCAGAGCGGCACAGAACTCGTCCTTGGTGCAGGTGACGGCGTCGTGATCGAAGAGCAGACGTAAGAACCAGTAGGAAGGCTCGGCACCGTCAACGAGCTTCGGCCCGTGGATGAAGGGAATGTCGGAAATCGAGTTGAGAATGTTGCTGACGACTTCGCGGCGTGCCTTGGCGATGGGGAACATCTTCTGGATCTGGACACGACCGATAGCCGATGCCATTTCATCGAGGTTGAAGTTGAGCGAGCCGAGGCAGTTGGTGCTGCCGGCGGGGAGACCGAACGGCTTGCCGCGGTCGGAGTTCTGTCGGACACGCCAGTAGGTAGCTTCGCCCTTCGTGAAGACGAGACCGCCCTGACCGCCGGTGCAGGTGTGCTTGCCGAACATCATCGAGAAGCCGGCAGCGTTGCCGAAGGTGCCGACGGGCTTGCCGTTGATAGCGGCGCCGTGTGCCTGTGCGCAGTCTTCGATGACGGCGATGCCGCGCTCCTTGGCAAAAGCGCAGATGGGCTCCATGTCGGCGGGTTCACCGGCGATGTGAGCAACGATAATAGCGGAAGTGCGTTCGCTGACGACCTTCTTGATACCGTCAAGGCTGATGTTGAAGGTGCCGGGAGCGGCGTCTGCGATGATCGGCACGCAGCCTGCCATAACGATCGGCATGATTCCGCCGGGATCGGTGATAGGACCGACGATGACTTCGGAGAAGGGTTCGGGATTCATGGCGCGAAGCGCGACGAATACCGATGTGCTTCCCGAGTTGACGCCGTCGGCATAACCGCCTCCGAGAAGCTCTGCAAATTCCTTGCCGAGCGCTTCTTCTTCGGGGCCGCCGTAGCCGGGGGCAACGCCTGCCGCGATAGCGGCATCCATGATGCGGTCTGCCGCCGCTTTTTCTGCCGCGCCGAAATGGCCGCGTACCGGGAGATTACCGGGGATGGCTTTTTCGCCGCCGTGGATAGCAAGTTTTTCTGTCATAAAACTTCACTCCTTACTGTACTTTTTTGATAATGCCGTCTATATATGGAAAAAGCGCGAACTTACAAGAGTAAGTGCACGCCTTTTCGCTGGTGGGGGAAGGTGGATTCGGACCACCGAAGTCACTGACAACAGATTTACAGTCTGCCCCCTTTGGCCACTCGGGAATTCCCCCATATATTAAATGTTTTGCTCACAAAAAATGGAGCTGGTGAAGGGAGTCGAACCCCCAACCTGCTGATTACAAATCAGCTGCTCTGCCATTGAGCCACACCAGCGTATCCGGTCACGGTCAGGATCTTGTCCCTGCAACGTGCTTATTATAGCATCCGCACGGATGTTTGTCAAGAGTTTTTTTCAAAAAAACGCAATATTTTTTCGACAAGCGGCTGTTTTTTCGATTTTGCATTATTTGTTCAATGCCTGTTGCATTTTTCGACAATTTGCTGTATACTGTATATATCCGGAGAGGAAGGAGGCGGAAACCATGGACATCAAGGAAAAAATCGAAGAAGTCGTCAAAAAAGTGCAAAGCAACCCGGACCTGTTAGCGCAGTTCAAAAAGGAGCCGATCAAGGCTGTCGAAAGCATTCTCGGCATTGATCTTCCCGATGAAGTCATTCAGAAGGTCGTTGACGGCGTTAAAGCAAAGATATCCCTCGACAAAGCGTCCGGCATCGTGGATACTATTAAGAAACTGTTTTGAGATCATTCATACGCAAGTAAATCGAGCCCGCCGTTCAAAGGCGGGCTCGATTTACTTTTCCGCCCCACACTGCGGAAGCCTGCGTCTTCACCCCTATTGCGCCGCAAGCGGCGCAGGGAAACGCTCAACTTTTTTCGCTCGCCCGAAAAAAGTTACAAAAAAGTGCGCTCGGAGGTTCCCTCCGAGACCTCCGCGTCGCAAATGCCGACTGCGCGCGG
>JAZRYN010000128.1:0-24138 GCA_045600745.1 Lachnospiraceae bacterium | reverse complement strand
AAAAGTTTCTAAATATAATATGAAGATAACAAAGTACAGCTGTGTATATTGTTCAAAAATCATACGATCATCAGCACTGCTGACGTAATCTTTCTGATGAAGTTTTTATTAAACTCACGCTGAGAAATAATAAAAATCGGGAGGAAGCTGACGCAGCCCTCTTTCCGTCTGCCGCTGCTTTTGCGGCACAGATCGCGGATCTTTCGAAGCCGTGACAGGAAAAGAGCGGCACCAAGGCCGCCCTTTTTTCGACAATCCGTTTGTTCCCGATCAGTCGATCACAAGGTGCTGCGGAAGTCCGTCCTTCATGACCGGCAGCAGCTCGCCCATGATGAGCGGCCGCGCATAGGTGATAAATTCGTCCGTTACGTCGTTGCCGGCTTCATTGATCATGCTGCGCGGGACCTTCCGCTCCGCGTTCGAGATCTTGTGTACATCCGCCAGAGAGACCGAGCAGACATAGGGCTCATTCGATTCTCTTACTAACGTCGCCATCAGGCCGCTGTGCCCGCGAAGCGCTGCTTCCGCTGCCGCGGCGCCGGAGGCAAACGCCTCTTCCGCATCCGTGCGCGAAGCCAGATGCGCTGCGCAGCGCTGCATCACGGAAAGCTCCAGAGATCTCGTTTTCACCCCGAATTCCTTCTCGCAGAATTTGCACAACACCTCCGCCGTTCCGCCCATGGCCTTGTGTCCAAAGGAATCCACGGCAAGATCGGCTCCGGCAAGCTCCGGGACGAAAGTTCCGTCCGCCGTGTGAATGCCCTCGGAGACCGCGACCAACACGCAGTCCTTCTTTTTCAGCAGTTTTTCGACATCCGCACGGAAGGCCGCAAGATCGAACGGCGTCTCCGGGAGATAGATCAGGTCAGGCCCCACGCAGTCGCTGCCGCGGGACAGTGCGCTGGCGGCCGTCAGCCAGCCGGCGTTGCGGCCCATGATCTCCATGATGAAAACAGTGGGCTTGTGTTCATAGACCACCATATCGCGGATGACCTCCTTGGTCGTGGCCGCGATGTACTTTGCCGCACTTCCGTAGCCCGGCGTGTGGTCTGTCTCCATCAGGTCATCATCAATGGTCTTGGGCGCTCCCACAAAGGTCACGGAGGAATCGATCTTCTTACCGTAATCCGCCAGCTTGCGAATGGTATCCATCGAGTCATTGCCGCCGATGTAGACGAAGGCCTCGATCTGATATTTGGTCAGGATCTGGAAAATCCTTTTATATACTGCGTCGTTTATCTCAAAATCCGGCAGCTTGTAGCGGCAGGAGCCAAGAAAGGACGAAGGGGTCGCACGAAGCAGATTGAAGGACCTGTCGTCACTTAAGTATTCATCCATATCCACCAGACGCTCTTCCAGAAAGCCCTGAATGCCGTGGCGCATACCGTAGACCTTATCCGCGCCAAGACTCTTGGCTCGCTTATAGACACCGGCAAGGGAATTGTTGATGACGGAGGACGGTCCGCCCGATTGTCCAACGACTATATTTGCCATGATCGCTGCTCCTCTCCTTCACCGGCAGCAGAAGAAAAAGCTGCCGTCCGCCCGATCGGGCGTTAAATTTTTAACATTCCTGACTATAGCACATTTGCTCCGTTTATTCAAGTCCGTCCGCAATAAAAATGCCGATATCCGCCCGGTTTTCTCCGCGGCCGCCTTCTGCGATCTTTCCCGTTTTCTTCTGCTATTTTTCCTGTTTTCTCCCTTGCTTTTTCGCTTGCTTTTTCGGC
Organism: Lachnospiraceae bacterium; assembly: GCA_045600745.1. Taxonomy (GTDB): domain Bacteria; phylum Bacillota; class Clostridia; order Lachnospirales; family Lachnospiraceae; genus UBA6987. The sequence goes on along the minus strand of JAZRYN010000128.1, from coordinate 22,408 downwards.
CCGATCGGCGTATACTTTTCTGCGTGAGTCATCACAGGAGGTGTAAAATGGAAAAGATTACGAAAGATACCATGATCGGCGATCTTCTTCGTGAAGATTACGGCTGTGCCACGGTTTTAATGGGTGCCGGAATGCACTGCGTCGGCTGCCCGGCTTCCCAGATGGAGACCATTGAGGAGGCCTGCGGCGTCCATGCCATGGATCCCGAACAGGTCGTGAACGCGCTGAACGAGTATTTCTCCGTGAAGCAATAACTGTTCTCCTGTCCCTGATAAATGCCGCCGCATCCCCTGAGCGAGAAGCGGCGGCGTTATTTCGCTATACCAAAGGAGGATATGAGCGGAATGATATTTGGCAAGCACATCAACAAATACTACCTGAAATACCTGGGCTGGATCGTGTTAGGCATGCTGACCCTGGCTATGGTAGATTATCTGCAGCTGCTGATCCCGAATATTTATGCCTCAGTCATCAACGGCATCAACGAGGGCTTTGTGGAAGCAGACGGCATACGGATCCCCTTCGATATGGACTTTCTGCTTGACCGCGTCTGTCTGCCCATGGTGAAGATCATTCTTGCCATCGTGGCCGGCCGTTTTCTCTGGCGTGTCTGTTTCTTCGGCTCGGCGATCAAGGTGGAGACCGACATCCGCAACGAGATGTTCAGCCACTCCAAGGATCTTTCTCAGCAATACTATCAGGTCCATAAGGTCGGCGACCTCATGAGCCTCTTTACCAATGACCTTGACACTCTGCAGGACTGCTACGGCGGCGGCATGCTGATGTTCTTCGACACCGTGCTGCTCGGCAGCCTGTCGATCTGGCGCATGGGCCGCATGGACCTCCGCCTGACCCTGTTTGCCCTCATCCCCATGGCGCTCCTGTTGATCTCCAGCACGATCATCGGCAAAGAAATGACCCGCCGCTGGGACATCCGCCAGGCGGCCTTCTCCAAGCTTTCCGACTTTTCGCAGGAAAGCTTTTCCGGCATTGCCGTGATCAAGGCCTTCGTCAAGGAAGCCAAGGAGCTGATGGCCTTCGGCAAGCTGAATGAGGAAAATGAAAAAGCCAACGTTGACTTTACCCGCACCTCCGTTACGCTTCGGATCCTGGTCACGCTCTTTGTGGAATCCGTTGTCTGCGTGATCCTCGGCTACGGCGGCTATCTGGTCCACAAGGGCGTTTTCAATGCCGGTCAGCTTATGGAGTTTATCGGCTATTTCAATGCCATCATCTGGCCCATCATGGCGATCTCCGAGCTGATCGACATGTCGAGCCGCGGCAAGGCCTCGCTCAAGCGCATCAGCGAGCTCCTCGATGCTCCTCAGGACGTGAAGGACCGGGAAGACGTTGAGCAAATGCCCTCCGTCAAGGGGGAGATCGAATTCCGCCACCTTAATTTCCGTTATCCCGACGGCGAATTTGACGTGTTAAAGGATATCAGCTTCACGATCAATGCCGGTGAGAATGTCGGTCTGGTCGGCCGTACAGGCTCCGGCAAGACTACCTTGGTAGACCTTATCCTGCGCACCTACAATGTGCCGGACGGTACGATCTTCATCGACGGGCACGACGTCAACAGCGTCGCCATACGCGATGTGCGCGCCGCTGCCGCTTACGTGCCGCAGGACAATTTCCTGTTCAGCGACACCATCGCCCGCAACATTGCTTTTGCCGTGGATGATCCCGCCGGCGATGCGGTCGAGGAGGCTGCCGTGCTTGCCGATGTGGATGGCAACATCCGTGAATTTGCCAACCGTTACGAAACGGTGCTGGGCGAACGCGGCGTAACCGTCTCGGGCGGACAGAAGCAGCGCATTTCCATTGCCCGCGCCCTGATGAAAAACGCGCCGATCCTGATTCTCGATGATTCCGTTTCCGCCGTTGACACCAAGACGGAGCGCATCATTTTAGACAATCTGAAAAAGACCCGTGCCGGCAAGACCACGATCCTTATCGCACATCGCATCTCGACGATCGAGCAGATGGACAAGATCGTTCTGGTCGAGGACGGCCGCATCGAGGCTGTCGGCAGCCATGAAGCCCTGATGCGTTCCTGCCCGGCCTACCGCAGCATGGTCGAGCTCCAGAAGCTCGAGGAGGAAGGAGGTGAGCCGAATGCGTGAGTATCTTCCCCTTCTGATCGTCGGCGCCATTATCTGTGTTTTCGCCTCAGCCTTCATTATCGCCTATGCGGCCATGAAGGATAAAAAAGAGGCCATCGGCTTTGACCGCAACATGTCCGATAAGGAGATCATTTCCCGCCTTATGGCTTATGCCAAGCCGTACCGGAAGGAATTTTTCCTGATCTTCCTTATCATGCTGCTTTCCATCGGCTACGACCTGATCTCGCCCGTGATCATCGGCAACATTGAGGAAATGATCAAGACGCAGTTCTCGCTTTCCGAGCTTTACCGCCGCGTCATCTATTACGCCCTGCTGCTGATCCTGTCCATACTCTGCACCTATATCCAGTCGATCATGCTGCAGAAGACCGGCCAGAAGATCCTCTCCTCCATGCGGATGGAGCTGTTTACGCATATCGAGGGGCTTTCCCATGCCCAGCTGAACAACATCCCCGTAGGCAAGCTCGTTACCCGTGAATGCAACGACACCAATGCCATTTCCTTTATGTTCACGAACATTCTGGTCACCATGGCCAAAAACGTGCTCGTCATCATCGGCGTTCTGGTCGCCATGCTTTTGCTGAATCTTGAGCTGACGCTCATGATCCTCTGCTTTGTGCCGTTCCTGGTGCTGTTCACGGTGATCTTCCGTAAATTCTCGAGGCGCGCCTACCGCCGGGTGAAGGACGGAACGACCGATATCAACACCTACCTCAGCGAAAATCTGTCCGGCATCAAGGTCACGCAGATCTATAACCGCGAGGCCCGCAAGATGCAGGAATTCCTCGGTAAGAGCACTGCCCTGAAAAAGGCCAAGCAGAAGCAGATCTTTGTCTTCGGGATCTTCCGCCCGATGGTCTACATGCTGAACATTTCCGCCGTGCTCTGCCTTTTCTATCTGGGCAGCCGCGGCATCATCAGGAACACGAGCTTCATGGGGCAGGTCATCACCGGCGGAACGGTGGTCACCTTCTACATGTATATCTCCAAATTCTTCAACCCGATCCAGACGCTGGCCGAGCAGTTCAACATGCTGCAGTCCGCCTTTGCCTCTGCGGAAAAGATCTTCACCGTACTGGATATGGAGCCGGTGGTCGTCGATGAGGAGGATGCTGCCGAGCTTGAGACTATCCGAGGCGAGATCGAGTTTAAGGACGTCTGGTTTGCCTATAAGGCGGAGGAATGGGTCCTGAAGGGGGTGTCCTTCCATGTCAATGCCAAGGATACCGTTGCCCTGGTCGGGGCCACCGGCTCCGGCAAAAGCACGATCCTTTCTCTGATCGTCCGCAACTACGACATTCAGAAGGGACAGATCCTGATCGACGGCATCGATATCCGCCGCATCAAGATCTCCTCGCTCCGCCGCCACTTCGGCCAGATGCTGCAGGATGTCTTCCTCTTTTCCGGCTCGATCCGCAGCAATATCGTGCTGCGGGATGAATTCCCGGATGAAGAGATCTGGAAAGCCTGCCGTTATGTCAATGCGGACAGCTTTATTTCAAGGCTGGATGACGGCTTAGACGAAGTCGTGCGCGAGCGCGGCAACAATTTCTCCGCCGGGCAGCGTCAGCTTCTCTCCTTTGCCCGCACGGTCATCCACAAGCCCGAGATCATGATCCTCGACGAGGCCACCGCCAACATCGATACCGAGACCGAGATCCTGATTCAGGATTCGCTGACCAAGATGCGGAATATCGGCACCATGCTGATCGTTGCCCACCGTCTGTCCACCATCCAGCACGCCGACAATATCATCGTGCTCTCCCACGGACAGATCATTGAGCAGGGCACTCATCAGGAGCTGCTTCACAAACGCGGAAATTATTACCGCCTCTACATGCTGCAGTATCATAAGGAGCAGCTGCTGCAGGGTTGAGCCCCGGGCAAAGAGGCTGCCGCATCAGCCGGATGACCTCTGTTGTCCGCGAAAAAACAGCGAGCCGGTCCACGGGCCTGCTCGCTGTTTTGTTTTACTTGTTCATCTTTTCGGAAAATGCAGACCGCCTGCGTCTTCATCCCGGTCCGGCCTGCCGCTCCTCCCCGGACGAGCGCCGCCAAAGCTTTGGCGTCACGCCTAAGCCTTCCGGCCGGATAAGCCCCTACTCTCTTTTGTCGCGGTTCAGGTTCCCGAATTTTACGTACTGCGGCAGCCAGGCAAGCTCGACCGTACCGACGGGGCCGTTCCTCTGCTTGCCCACGATCAGCTCGGCAATGCCCTTGGCTTCCGTATCCTTATTGTAGTACTCATCCCGGTAAATAAACATGACAACATCGGCGTCCTGCTCGATGGCGCCGGATTCACGGAGATCGCTCATCATGGGCCGCTTGTCATTACGGGCCTCCGGCGCCCGGGAAAGCTGGGAAAGCGCAATGATGGGCGCATCCAGCTCCCGCGCCAGCGCCTTGATCCCGCGGGAAATGTCGCTGATCTCCTGCTGGCGGTTCTCATTGCCGCGGCCGTTTCCGCTCATCAGCTGCAGATAGTCGATGATGACCAGATCCAGTCCGTGTTCCAGTTTGAATTTGCGGCATTTTGAGCGCAGCTCGCTGACGCTGATGCCGGGGGTATCGTCGATGATCAGATTTGATCTTCCGATCGTGTCCGCACTTTCAAGGAGCTTGTCCCAGTCGTCGTCCGAAAGGTTGCCGGTGCGGATATTCTGCGCATCGATGCGGCTTTCCATGGCAAACAGACGGTTCATCAACACTTCCTTCGACATTTCCAGAGAGAAAATGGCGGCGCTCTTCCCGGCCTTGAATACGACGTTCTGGACGATGTTCAGCACGAGGGCGGTCTTTCCCATGGAAGGACGCGCGGCGATCAGCACATAGTCCGAGCCGTGCAGCCCGGTCAGCATACGGTCGAGATCCACAAAGCCGGTAGCAAGGCCCGTGACCGGATTCTTGGTCTTGGAAGCCTCGTTGATCTTTTCGAGCGCATTCATGGTGACCTCGGAGATCGGCGTGAATTCCGTCGTTTTCCGCTCATTCAGGACCTTGAACATGCGGCTCTCCGTGTCCTCCAGGATCTTGTCAAGCTTGTCCTTTCCGGCATAGCATTCATTTGCCACCTCCTCGGCGGCACGGATGAGGCGGCGCAGCAGAGCCTTCTCGTAGACGATCTCCGCATAGTATTTGGCGTTGGCGGAAATGGGTACCGAGGCGATCAGCTCCCCCATATACTCCATGCTGGAAAGCTCCGGCGAAACGTCCTTCTCCTTAAGACGGTTCTGCAGGGTCAGGACATCCACGGCCTTGCCCTCGCCGTACAGCTCCGTGATCGCATCAAAAAGTACCCCGTACTGCCTGTTGTAGAAATCACCTCCGCTGATGAGGTTCTGCATGTTCGGGATGCACTCGTTGTCCAGAATCATGGAGCCGATGACCGTCTGTTCGGCTTCCGTGCTCTGAGGCTGGATCCGTTTAATGAGATTCTCTTCCATTACCCTGCTGCCTGTTTATAGTTCCTTAACGTTCAGATTCAGCTTGGCCAGAACGTCTTTGTGAAGTTTTACTTCGATCGTCCGTTCGCCTACCTCTTTTATCGGTTCGTCAAGGATAATTTTCTTCTTGTCGAGTTCGATTCCGAACTGCTGCTTCATGGCGTCGGCAATTTCCTTGGAGGACAGCGCACCGAACAGCTTACCGTTTCCTCCGACCTTGACCGACATTTCCAGCTTTACGGAGCCTATCCTTGACGCAAGCTCCTGCGCACTCTTTAACTGCTCCGCCGCGAGAAAGGCGGCATTTTCCTGCTGCAGCTTCAGATTATTCAGATTGGCTGCCGTCGCCTCCACGCCCAGCTTTCTCGGAAGAAGAAAATTCCGGGCATAGCCGTCGTTGACCGTGACGATATCATCCTTTTTTCCCAGGGACTTAACATCCTGCAATAACACAACCTTCATCAGATCGCACCCTCCTTTATCATCAGGCGAATCGTTTCCTTCACGCGGGTCATGGCTTCCTCCACGCTCACGTTTTTCATCTGCACGCCGGCAACGCTCAGATGTCCGCCGCCGCCGAGCCGTTCGCAGATCAGCTGCACATTGACCTCGTCGATCGAGCGGGCACTGACATAGACCGTATCATTCAGCTTCGTAAAGACAAAGCTGGCCTTGATTCCGGAAATATTTAACAGCTCGTTGGCCGCCTGAGCCCCCACGATCGTCGGGCTGTCAAGCCCCTTTGCCTCACATTCCGAAAATGCGTAGCCGTCCATGACGATCTCGGCCCGGCAGGTCGTGTCCGCCTTCGCCCGGTATTCCGTATAGTTTTCCCTAAGCAGCTTCTTGACCCGCACCAGATCGGCGCCGCAGCGCTTAAGGTAAGCCGCCGCCTCAAAGGTCCGCGCACTCGTGCGGTCGGTAAAGCTGTTGGTATCCACGATGATCCCGCTGTAGATCGATTCGGCTTCCAGATCGTTCGGCTTAAGCTCCTCGCCGAAATACTGCATAATCTCCGCCACCATTTCCGACGCCGAGGAGGCATACGGCTCCACATAGGACAGGATCGCCTTGATCGAGTCGGCGCCCTGCCGGTGGTGATCGATGACCACGATCTGATCGGTCATGGCCAGCAGCCCGGGGCTTTCGCACATCGGAGCGCGGTTCGTGTCGACCACGACCACTAACGCCTCCCCGCGCAGGCGCCGTTCCGCTTCCGCGCTGTGCAGAAACATTTCCCTCGGATAGCCGGGGTCCAGCTGGAAGCGGTCATAAAGCGGCCGCACCGAGGAAGAAAGACTGTTCAGAACGATATGCGCCTCCTTGTGCAGAGAAGCCGCCATGCGGTAGATGGCTACGGCCGCACCGAAGGAATCGTTGTCCGCGAAGGAATGGCCCATCACGAAGACCTGATCTCTTCCGGCGATCAGCTCCCGCAGCGCCTGCGCCATGACGCGGGCCTTGACACGCGTAAGCGCCGCCTCTCCTAACGCCTTTCCTCCGAAATATTCCACATTGTCCGGGCTTTTCACAATGGCCTGATCGCCGCCCCTGGCAAGCGCCAGATCCATCGCCGTCCGGGCAAATTCCATGTTCTCATTATAAGACGCCCCGTCGCAGCCGAAGGAGATGCTTAAGGTCACCGGGGTCGTATTGCCGAGTCTTATGGTCTTCACATCCGAAAGGACGGAGAAGCGATCCGACAGACAGCTGCGAAGCCCCTTCGCATCCATGGAAATAAAGAATCTGTCCCGCTCCGTCTTGCAGGTGATCCCGTTGTATTTCTGAAAATATTTGGCAATGCGCTGCTCGATAATGGCGCCGAGCAGGCTCTGCTGTTCGGTCTCGGTGCTCTTAAGCAGCTCCTCAAAATTGTCAACAAAGCACAGACCGGCAACATTCCGCTCATCCTGCAGCTCGGTCAGGGCCTGCAGATGCTCCGTCTCGTCGCTCAGCATAAGCGCCGCAAAGGCCGCCGGGCTTTCGACCGGCTGCAGGCTGACGCCGTACACTCTCCCGCCGAGCGTCAAATAGCGGCGGGGACAGGCTTCCTCATCGTCCTCATCCTGCAGCGCATCAGCCGCCGTCCCGTTTTCCGCACCAGCTTCTTCGTTTTCCTCCTCCGGATCCATCCAGCGCTCCCAGAAGCGCTCCGCATCGGGGAAGATATCGCCGAGCCGACCTGCTGCCGCCATCTTTTCCGAACCGTGATCGGCAAGCATCCGGTCAAAGGCATCATTCCGCCAGATGATCCGGCCGTCCTCGTTGATCAGGGCGTAGGGCTGGGGGAGCTTTTTCATCTTCTCTTCAAGCGCCGTACCGGTCTCCGCGCTGAGCTTCGCAACGGACGCCTCCATTTTCTTTTTCAGTGCGGCAAACCAGACTGCCGTGAGAATGACTGCCGCAGCCGCCATGGCTGCCACGGGGATCCAGTCCGGCTGTCCGTTCAGAAGCAGCACAAAAAACGTCCCTGCTCCGAGCAGCATACATAGCAGGAAGCAGAGCGGCCATTTCATCAGAGATTTAAACAGATTTCTCATAAAAGCCTCCGTTTTGCGGCATACGCAATTTTATCATACCATAAAGAAGTTTGGGATTCAACTGCCGAAACCTTATCAAAAAAGCACAAAGCACAAAGCCTTATCGAAGAAAACCGAATCGGTCCCAGGAGACTGCGGCGCCGGACAATAAAATGAACGGCATACCGTCAGCTTTTCGAAATGATGACAGCATGCCGTAAGACCGTTGATCAGGTAAGCGCGCTTCCGCAAAGGCCTAATTGATCAGGATCCTTTGTCTGACCGGATATTGTGTGATGTTCAGATAAAACAAAGTGTTTTCCAGATAAGACAGGTCAACCACCTTATCCTGTTGCCCTATGGTTTCTACCGCAAAAGGGAAATGCATATCAATCTGCGTGTTTTGCCAGAGGGAAAAGGTAAGAACAGACAGATTCGGATACATACCCAGCCAGGCCTCATGATTAATCGGCAACCTGACGTATGATGAGCATAATAATGTCTCAAACATATCGATACCGATGTTCTGGTTGTCTTCATTGAAGACCGTTACGTTGACGTCATAGATATAATCGGGCATAAAGTAGGTCTCTTCCTGCTTCGGCTTTTCCAAGCCGTACCTCGCAAAGAAATCGTCATAGGCAATGATCTCGGCGCTGTTTACCCGGATTTTATAGCCTTTCCTGCTTTCGGCTGAACTATAAAAATAGTTGTCGCCGTATTCGACGATCTCTCCCTTATGATAGATCTGCTCTGCCGGCTGCTCGACGCTTGCATTGAAGCTTATTACCCGCCAAAGCCACAAAAGCATCATCAGGCAGCAGATACCGGCGGCCCAAATCATTTTTTTCTTCATCATTTCTCTACCTGCTCGCTTTTGGTCAGTCTGCCTTCTACGATCGTATGGATCTCATCACAGAGAAACGACAATACTTCATAATCGTGGCAGGCCATTATAATGAGCGCTCCTCTTTTTTTCTCTTCTTCAACAATGTTTTTCACCAGCTGTACCCCGTCGCTGTCAAGAGAATTGGTCGGCTCGTCCAGAATAATGATATCCGGTTTTTCCATTATCGCTGCCGCGATCCCCAATCGCTGCTTCATCCCCAAAGAATACTTTCTGTATTTTTTCGTATCCTCGGGATCAAGCCCGACCTTCATGATCGCGTTTCTGATATCTTCATCGCTTATCTGACCCTTGATCGAGGCTAACAGCTTTAAGTTGTCCTTGCCGGAATAATAATCTAAAAACGCCGGATTTTCCAGCAGGATCCCCGCGCTCCTGGGAAAAGAGATATCTTTTCCCAGTCTCTCGTTATCAATTATGATCTCGCCGCTGCTTGGCTTTATCAGGCCGCACACCAGTCTCATCAGCATGGTTTTGCCGGAACCGTTTATTCCCTTTAAGCCAATGATCCTCCCGGATTCAAGAGTGAGGGTGATATCATCGATCACCTTTATTCCTCTGATGGTTTTGCATACGTGTTTGATTTCGATCCTGCTCATAATTATTGCTCCCTGTTCAAGACGTCATAATGATTAAAGATGACCGTTCCGGCGACAACCGATACAGCGCTTAACAGCAGTGTGTATATGATGCCCCGGCATTCGTCCATGCCGTTTACGGCAAACACGCTGCTCCTTATCGTCATAGCATAATTGCCGATCAGCAGAGGATGCATATAATAAGCCGATGCGACCAGGACAGCTATGCTGAAACAATAGCTGAAAACGGGCTTTATGATAAGAGAAAGCGTTAGCTGCATCAGCCCGATAGAAGCAACGACCAGGAAGGGTAAAAGGAACAGCTGAAGGATGACGGAGGCGTGCGCGGCCTTTGTACCGACAGAGTATTGAACAAAATGCCGAATCATAAAATCGGAAACATCTGCAGAAAAGCTCATCTTGGTGAAAAGGCAAAAAACTCCGACTACCAAGAATATGACGAAGAAATATATCACTGCGCAAGCAATGCTCCAAACACATTTTGACAGCCACCACGCGGTCCGGGATCGTGCGTTGATAAGCACATGCTTGCCAAACCCGGTGATATCGTTATACGGATAGTACAGGACGATGAAAAGGAGCAGGATCAGCACCAATATCCAAAGCGCCGGTAAATTAAACGCTCCATTTTGGCTTACGTCAAACTCCGGCATCCCTCCGAAGATATAAAAAATATAATCGGCAAATGTGCCCTCCTTAATCGCGCCCGGCTGGGAGAAGATGAACCTCATAAAAACATCAAAGCACAAAAACAGTGACAGCCCTCCCGCATAGAGGAACTTGACTTTTTCTTTTATAAGCCCGTTTTTAAAATCGTATTTTAATATTTTAAAAAACATCGTCTTTGACACCTCTCCACATGGTTATCCCGAAAGATAAAGCGAAAGCGCCTGCTGCATAGGCAAGAATGACCCCGAACACCGGGTTGCCCTCGCTGCCGCCATGAATAAAGCTGAGCGGCGAGAGCTCCACTGAGGTATATATCCCCAGCATGTCGGCAATGTATGAAATGCTGATAAGCACCAAAAAAGGAAGCAGCAGCACAGCGAATCTGTTTTTCATAAAAAAGCTCGCGGCAACAGAAGAGCAGGCAGCAAGGCCTCCGGTCATCCCCGCTTCGATGAGTCTTAATCCGACGAACGCCCATGGACGCTCATAAAACAGCTTGCTGGCAAAGTTTTCCGGATAAGCCGCATAGTAAATATCGTAATATAGATCAGGTCTATAGGCGGGCACAAAAGATGAAACAAGCATCAGGTTGATCATCATCGGGACCACGACAACAAATGCGCCGAGGATAAATACCGTTGTGTATTTCGCCAGATAATAATCTTTTTTACTCGTTCTTGTAAAAATATTTTTTACATACCCGTTTGTTCTTTCGGAATAGTATGACCCCCCGAAGGACAGGGAAGCCAAAATGGGCAAAAGGGTGTAAAACAATGTCGCCTCCATCACATTGTAATTTTGCCCGATCCATTTGTTAAAAACAGTGGTTCTCCCCAGCTCGGGACTAAGAATAACGCCGTCGCGTAATCGGCTCTGCAAGTAAGCCGCTTCTTGTAACGAGTAGTGATAGCGGGAAATGGCGGTGCAGGCAGCTGCACCGGCAATCAGGATGCCGACAGCAAGGACTATCCATAAGAGCCTGGAATCAAAGGCTTTTTTGAATTCCAGTTTTAATAAAATTCTTTTCAAGCGCTTTCTCCTCCTCTACTCGATAACAAGAAATTTATATCTATTGCTCTCATCCCGTCCGTTAATACGGTTAGTATCGATACTGATATAGGCTTCCTTGCTTTCTATCGCCGCCGCCGGAGCAAAAAAGCCTATCTGTATGTTTGCGGAGCTTCCCTTCGGCAGTGTATAGACATAAAAATTCTTACTATCGGTGAAATGTTTGATCCCTTCCTTTTCTTCCACTTCTATGAAAGGAATTTCGTCGCATATTTCATATTCCCCGTTATAATATTTTTTATCCATACGAAAGTCAAAGCAAGACAAGTTATGTGCGTTTTCGATATCTTCTTTGTTGCTGCTCACTTCAATGCAGTCCGCTTCCATGTCCAGCAGCACAAATTTGTAGCCGTTTTTCAGCTTCCCGTTTTCAATAAACCGTTTTGCGTCAATACTATTATCGGAGAAGGTAAAGCTGCTGATATCATCATAAAGAGATATGCTTTTAATGGTATAGTTTACCCTGTCGGGAGTTCTATATTCGTTAGAGTCGGCGCCGACAAGAACGGTGTCGCCGGTCTTAACGACAGCGCTCTGCGGATCATCAAAGTTGGAGACGTACCCTGTAAATTCCGCTTCACTGTGACTATTCGGATCTTCCGGCTTAAAGCCTTCTATTTGCATATTTCCCTGGCTGCACCCGCATAGGTTTAAAGAAATCATTGCGCAAAGAAATAAAGAGACTGTCCTTTTATTCATTTTTCCCCCTATACATATAAATATATGTTATACTTCTTACAAGTTAAGTAGGGGCGGCGAAGCATCGCCGCCCCCTGCTCTACGTCATAATTAATTCGCATACGGGTAGTTCCCCGCACAGTCGGGGCTCCAGACGCCGGCTATTTCCTGGTTCGGAGGGGCATTATTGCATCCCCCGATAAATGCGTAGGTATACCCCCACTCGTATATGTTGGTTCTCAGCCTTCTTTTCATGCCGACTTCTATGATCGCACTATCACCTACAGTGCAGTTCTTAAGAGCCTGATAGTCAGTAATCCCGCCGTGACCGGAAAACCTTGTGTTATATCTGGGACCGGATTGATAATAGATATACATAGACGAAGAGTTGTCTTTTCTTCGTCCGGGCGCGAATATTCTGTAGTATCCTGCATCTGGCACTGTAAACCTGAAAGGGGTGTCCCCCGTGTTTGCAGCAGATACAGGCGCTACGGAAGCGGCAACAAATACAAGAGCGCAAATTGAGCTTACAAAGGTTTTCTTTAAACTTGATTTCATTACTTAATACCTCCTGCTTTTTAGATTCTTTTTCATCTTGCTTTTGTCTTAGAAAAGCATCATTGCGGCTTACGGCCAAAGGTTAACTAAGATTAAGATAAACTAAATCATTGTTTTTCCCTCCTTCTTTTTCTTCATCCATACCACAGAAGCAAAAGGAAAACAATCAAGACTGTATGAACGACACTTTTATTGTATAAACGACATCTGACGGCCTGAACATGCATCAAAAATCGCCTCGGGTATTCTGTGAACTTTTCTTTAGATTTGATGTAGGCTTTTCAGGCGCTTTCTCTACTCAATAACAAGAAACTTAAAGCCATCACTAATACCACCCTGTCCGGTGTAACGTTCAGTACTGATTCTGATAAAAGCTTCCTTGCTTTCTATCGCCGCCGCCGGAGCAAAAAATCCTATCTGTATATTCACGGAGCTTCCCTTCGGCAGTGTATAGGTATAAAAATTCTGGCTATCGGTAAAATGTTTGATTCCTTCCTTTTCTTCCATTTCTATGAAAGGAATCCCTTCACATATTTCATATTCGTTATAATATTTTTCATCAACACAAAAATCAAAGCAAGACAAGTCATGTGCGTTTTCGATGCCTTCTTTGTTGCTGCTCACTTCAGTGCAGCCTGCTTCCATGTCCAGCAGCACAAATTTGTAGCCGCTTTTCAGCTTCCCGTTTTCAATAAACCGTTTTGCTTCATTATTGTCGGGGATCGTAAAGCTGCTGATATCATCATAAAGGGATATGCTTTTAATGGCATAGTTTACCCTGGCGGAAGTACTGCTACCGCCCCCGACAAGAACAGTGTCGCCGATCTTAACGACAGCGCTCTCCGGAACGTCAAAGTTGGAATCGTTCTCTGTCAATCCCACTTCTTCGCTATGCGGATTCTCCGGCTTAAAGCTTTCTTGACCGCACCCACAAAGGTTCAAAAAAATCATTGCACAAAGGAATAAAGAAACTGTCTTTTTATTCATTTCTCCTCCTACTCAATAACAAGATATTTATATCTACCGCTACCATCCTGTCCGTTATCACGGTAAGTATCGATTCTGATATAGGCTTCTTTGCTTTCTATGGACGCTGCCGGAGCAATAAAGCCTATCTGTATGTTCACGGAGCTTCCCTTCGGCAGTGTATAGGCATAAAAATCCTGACTATCGATAAAATGTTTGATCCCTTCCTTTTCTTCCATTTCCATGAAAAGAATATCGTCGCATATCTCATATTCCCCGTTATGATATTTTTCATCAACAGAAAGGTCAAAGCAAGACAGGTTATGTGCGTTTTCGATGTCTCCTTTGTTGCTGCTCACTTCAATGCAGCCTGCCTCCATGTCCAGCAGCACAAATTGGTAGCCGTTTTTCAGCTTTCCGTTTTCAATAAACCGTTTTGCCTCATTATTGTCGGGGATCGTAAAGCTGCTGATATCATCATAAAGGGATATGCTTTTAATGGTATAATTTACCCTGTCGGAAGTTCTGTATTCGTCAGAGTCGGCGCCGACAAGAACGGCGTCATCGGCCTTAACGACAGCGCTCTGCGGATCATCAATATCGGAATCATACGATTCATACGATTCATACGATTCGTACGACTCGTACGACTCATACGATTCACTTTCTTCTCTTTCTTCACTTGCTTCACTTGCTTCGCTTGCTTCACTTACTTTACTTGCTTCACTATGCTTGTTCGGATCTTCCGGATTAAAGCTTTCTTTTTGTCTATTTTCCGGACTGCACCCGCAAAGGCTTAAAGAAATCATTGCGCAAAGAAATAAAGAAACTGTCTTTTTATTCATTTCTCCTCCTCTGATCATGAAAAAATTAAAAATATCTACTGTACTGCTTACCGGTCAAAATACGTTGTTTTGTCTTGCTTTTTTCTCAGAAAAGCATCTCTGCGGCTTACGCCAAAGGTCGGCTATAGAATTAAGGTAAGCTAAATCATTGTTCCCGCCCTCCTTCCTTTTTCTTCATCCATACCACAGAAGCAAAAGGAAAACAATCAAGACTGTATGAACGACACTTTTATTGTATGAACGACATCTGACGGCCTGAACATGCATCAAAAATCGCCTCCGGCCATTCTGCCGGAGACAAAAGACAGCTTTTTATTCGTATACTCTTTGAATATCTGATGATAAGTAAACAGGGTTTGCCTGAACCTCAACTTCATCTCCGACATTCACATCATTTATATCGGTTATATCTAAAACAAGATTTGTCATTCCGGTTCTTCCCAGTGATATGACGGTTTTCCCTTTAACAAGGCAAGTTAAAGGAGCAGGGGAAAGCAGAAGCTTAAAATCATTAAACACATATCTTAAAATGTCGACAGGTCTAAATGTATCAACCGATTTTGTTACGGCAATTCCGTCTGCATATCCTAATGATACCGTCGCTATCCTTGTTTCCCGTTTTGTCTTATATAGGGCCGCATATCCGACGCTATGTCCCTTGGGAAGTATGCGAATATCCGTTATTTTTCCGTAAAGCTGTCCGACTTTACATAAATTTGTTTTGCCGCAAACAGGCGAAACCCTTCCGATAAGAGCGGAACCGGCTCTTACTGCGGTCAAATGCATCTGAGGATATCGGAAAATTGCTATAGAATTGCATATATGCTGTATAGGAAACACGATATTTTTCTTTTCAAGGGCAGAAATAGTATCGGTAAAGGCTTTAAACTGTACAAGCGAGGGCTCGTCTTTTTTACTAAACGCCGAGTGAAGCTGGGTAAAAATGCCTTCTGCATCTATATTTTCAAGCTTAACTGCCCTTTCGATCTCGTCAATATCGTTAGGGAAAAAGCCGTATCTTCCCATGCCGGTATCAATTATGATATGAATTTTAGCCGTTTTATTCTGATCCTTTGCCATACCGGAAATAAGCCTTGCCGCAACTAAACGATCAACGCTGAGAACAATATCCTTTGAAATTAGAACTTCAAGTTCCTCTTTTATTGAACAGGGGGTCAATAACAAAACATCGATTTCTTTAAATGTATCCTTTAATTTAATTGCATCGGAAATAAGGGTCACCGCAAAATGCTCTATACCGTTTTTAATAAGAGACTCAGCAAAATCACAAAGCCCCATTCCGTACGCATTCCCCTTTAAAACAGCATAGATCTGTTTATTATTGACCTTCTCTTTTAAGACCTTGATGTTATTTTCAATATCGTTTTTTTTAATGACAAGCCTTCTGTCCATTGTTTTTTCTTCCTTCTGTTCTTTATTCTGCAAGCAAAACGAGTGAGCAGCAAACCACGGGCGATAAAAGGCGGGGCACGCTGTTAATTCACAAGAATGACATCATTCGCGGTCAGCTTCCTGCCTTCTGCCCGCAATAGGCCTTGTATTTTTCTTTTGCGGCTTCCCTGAATTTCCGTCCTACAGGTATTTTTTTCTCAACGCTTTTAAGCGTCGCAGCAATGGAAAAGCTAACGATATAGTCCATATTGATCAAATAAGATCTGTGCACGCGGATGATCGATGTGTCCCTGACCAGCTCATCGATCTCGCCTATCTGCCTGGTGATCAAAATGCTGTTTTCCCCATTTGGCAGGGCTTCGGCGGTATTGACCCGGGTATAGTTCCCCTTAGCTTCAAAAAAAGTAATGTTGTCAACCGATATGTTAATAAGGCCATCCTGCGTATCCTTAAAGGAAAGCTGCAGACGGCTATTACGCTCTTCTCTCGTGATATCGATCATTCCGGCGATCTTTTCGTAAGACGCCGGTTTCGGAATAAACCCCAGCGTCTTTGTGCTGAAAGCATCATATACATATTCAGAACGGGCAGAGACAAACACAAGACGCCGGATCTTAGGTTCATTCACGGCATATTCTTTGACGTCTATTCCGCTTATTTTTCCTATTTTGATATCCAAAAACAGCAGATCGATCTTCCGGGCGTTATTCTCCCGGCAATAGTCCATGACGTCTTCACCGCTTGAAAACAATACATAATGATGATCTCCCGGCTTTTCGCTGAAGTATCTTTCACACAGGTCCCGTATGTTCATCTGCCAGGTTCTGTCATCATCGCATATTCCAATAAGCATCTGCCTCCTCGAAATCGTTGTGACTTACTGTGAAAGAGATAATAACACTTTTCTGTGTCGATGTCAATCCGTCCCCCCCCACTCGCTTCAATTTCCGCTTCTTTTACTGAGTTTTTCGCTTACCGCAGAACGAACGGACTTTTCCGGAAATCATCCGGAAGCACGGCGCCATGCACGGACAAGACCATTTGATGATACAGATCCTGAGCAAAACGGGCGTCTGCCGCAAGGTCAGCCCTGTCGTCAGCCGCCTTGGTGATACGGGGCAGGCGCGCCCTTTCCGCAAATGCGCTCACGGCCGGACTGCCCGGCTTTAAGGCCAGGACCTTCAGATAGGACGGTTTTTTTCTGCTCTCTCCCTTCTTTATTTCTAATAAGATATGGATAAGCGCCCGTTTGATGCGGGCAAGGGTAAAGGCGCGGGACGAAAGCTGTTCGAGAAGCTCCTCATAGCTCATGGTGAAGGGCGATTTTGAAAGGATCCTTGCGGCGAGGTCGGGGGAGACATCTTCGTATTCCGTAAGGTCGGCAGCCGTATAGGCGAGCGTCCGAAGCTTTGCCATAAGCAGGGGCCCGGCTGCGGACGGCTCCACGGCAAGAGAATAGTCGTTTCCGATTCCTCCGGCATTACGGGGGATCGCGCCGTCCCGTACTGCTCTGCGGATAGCCGCTGCCGAAGGAAAGCCGCGCCCTGCGGAGGCCTTTGCGTATTCCGCGTCATGGTAGGCCGCGCCGACCCGCTTGACGGCGAGCGGTGTCATATCCGTTATTCCGAGCGCATTCAGTGCTTTCAGATATTCCACGGCAAGCATATTGTTCGGCTTGCCGATCACCTCCGCTAACTCCGGCTCTCTTTTTTTTAATGCCCCGGCAAGCGCGGCGGCATAGGGCATGCCCTCCTTCATAAGCGCCTTGGCTTCCTGAATCAGGGCTTCCTCCGAGAGCATCCGGGCCGCCTCCTGCAGGAGCTCAAGTCTTGCCGTCTCCGCGCCGAAGGAAAGGTCGGTCACACATCCGCAGGCATGGAGCAGGCTTACGCCGCCCCGGGCAAATCCCTCCGCGCTTGCGGTCGCATAAGCCGGCGGCAGCTCCAGGACCAGATCGGCGCCGCCTCTGACCGCGGCCTCCGCCCGCAGGTATTTATCCAGAAAGGCTGGCTCGCCCCGCTGCACAAAAGCGCCGCTCATCACACAGATCACGCCTTCTGCTCCGGTCAGCCGTTTTGTTTCCGCAATATGATAAAGATGCCCCTCATGAAAGGGGTCGTATTCCGCAATAATTCCGGCAAGCCTTGTCATGCTCAGCCCCTCCTGTCATGACAAAAGACTATCATAAACGCAGCCTTACGTCAAAGCGATCTTTTCTTTCCGGTAAAAAGCAATCTCTTTTTCGTCTTCCGAGTTTTTTCCTTAATTTTTTATGAAATGCTTTGACTTAAATCTCTTTTCGTGATATTATCAATATCACTTTCCCGGAAAAGGGGATATGATTGGGAGGTACTATGAAAGGTACTGTTAAGTGGTTTAACAACCAAAAAGGATTCGGCTTCATTTGTGATGAGGACGGAAAAGACGTTTTTGTTCACTACAGCGGGGTCAAGATGGACGGTTTTAAATCTCTCGAAGAAGGCGCAAGTGTTGAATTCGAAGTAGTGGAAAGTGAAAAAGGACCGCAGGCGGTAAACGTCGTCAAGCTCTAACAGCTGTCATAACCGCACACGGTACAGATCCGGGCAAGGCCCGCGTAAAAAGGACGCATCCTTCGGGATGCGTCCTCTCTTTTTAAGACGTTACTTACTCGTTACTTTAACAGCCCCTTAAAGGAATTATACAGATCGACCCCCATCTTCTGTCCGAAGGTTTTGCGGATCTCCATGTAGATCGCCTGACGGCTGTTTTTCTGCTCTTCATGCTTCTGCACGATCGAGATCAGTTTTCTGATGACGGCGGGATCCGTCTTCTTTTCGGTCAGAAACGCCTGTACGCGCAAGGCCGTCGGCGATTTTTCCGCCTTCGGCTCCTTTCCCTGCGGCACCGCATGAGTGATCATCGGAACGTCATGAACGGTCACGGTCACCCGCGAGGGTTCCTCCGGCACCTTGTTATTGCGCACGGCAGGGGTCTTTTCCTCTTTCTCCGCGCGGCTGTCCTTAGGTTCCGGGGTCTTTGTCTCGGAAAGAGGCTTTTCCGGCATTGCCGTAGCTTTTTCGGCGGGCGCCCCGGCGGTGGCCGGGCTCGTCTTATTCTCTGCGCTTAACGGCTTTACGGCCTCCTGATTGTCCGTGCGCGGACGTCCGCGTCTTCTGCCTCCGCGGGAAGAGCGGCTTCTGTCCTCCTTCACCGCTTCGGCCGGTTTCTCCGTCTCGGACGCGGCAGCCTTGCTGTCCTTAGCCTGTTCCCTTGCGGTGTTTTCTTTCACCGTTGTCTGCGTTTCCTTAAGGGCAGCGTCCCCGTTTTCTTCCTTAGCTTCCGTCTCCGGGACATTTTCCGCTTTTTCTTCCGGCGTCTGCGCTTCCTCCTTCACCTCCTGGGGAGCCGAAGCCTGCATACCGGATGCGCTGCGCCTGCCGCCGCGCCTTCCGCGGCGCGTGATCTTCACCGATCTCAGCGCTCGTTCCATGCCGTCTGCATTTTTCTCTTCGAGGATGGCCGGCTGGACTCTGACCTCCACGCCCTCTTCGCGCCAGAACAGCACCGTGTTCGCATAGTCCGTGTCCTTGCTCACCAGAATAAACGTGCCTTCCTCGTCCTCTTCACCGATGCAGTAGCCGAGATAACTCACCATCTGCATATCGAGAGACTGCTTGCCGGGCTTGACCTTGTGCACCTGGACCTTCGCCTTGACAAAACGCAGAAGATCAAGGTTCAGCTTGTTCGCGTTCTGTGAATAAAACAGATGGACTTCTCCGTCCTTCGGCAGGGTGTTCATCCCGACGATCCCCGCTTCATGGACATTTTCGTAATCAACGAAGTAAAAAACTTTCTTACTCATAGATCCTCCAATCTTTTCACGACGGCATTATTCTATCATGATGCGAAGGAAAAATCTACCGGCGTCTTTCAGGAAAATTTACGGATATCTATCCGGACGCTCCGGCCGGTAATATTCTCCGAAGGGCGAGGCGCAAGGCCGCCGCGGATGATTCCCGGAAAATCCGGAAAAATTTGACCAATGGCAAAAAAAGCGCTTGACTTCGGCGCTTTAAAGGTTTAAAGTGTCAAAGTAATCGAACGTAGAAAGGCCCGGTACATCTTGCATGAATCTACCGGTCCTTTCTGTATTTAATGATGAAGGAGTTTCTTTATGAAAAAGATCACCCGCTTTCTCACCGCTCTGCTGCTGGCTGCGGCGCTCTGCGCCTGCGGTCAGGCTCCTGCCGCGGACAGCACCGCCGCTCCTGCCGATAAGACCTTTACCGTCGGCATCTGCCAGCTCACCCAGCATGTTGCTCTCGACGCCGCCACCAAGGGCTTCCGCGACGCTCTGGAAAAGGCGCTGCCCGGCCGCGTAAGCTTCAAAGAGCAAAACGCTTCGAACGAACCGGCAAACTGCTCGACCATCATCAACGGCTTTATTGCCGACAATGTCGATCTGATCCTGGCCAACGCGACCCCGGCGCTGACGGCGGCTGCCTCAGCCACCGATACGATCCCGATTCTCGGGACTGCGGTTACCGCTTACGGTGTGGCGCTTGATATTCCTGACTTTAACGGCACGGTCGGCGGCAACATTTCCGGCACCTCCGATCTGGCCGATCTGCATGAACAGGCCGCCATGGTGAAGGAATGGTTCCCGGACGCCAAAAACGTCGGGCTCCTCTTCTGCTCCGCCGAGGCCAACTCCCGCTATCAGGTCGATGAGATCGGAAGTGCTCTGACCGCCCTCGGCTATAGCTGTACGGAATTTGCCTTTACCGATACGAACGATCTTGCTGCCGTGACGCAGAATGCGGCCGATAAGAGCGACGTTATCTATATCCCGACCGACAATACCGCCGCCAACAACGTGGAATCGATCGCCAACATCCTTATTCCGGCAAAGGTCCCGGCTGTCTGCGGCGAAGAAGGGATCTGCGCCGGCTGCGGCGTCTGCACCCTGTCCATCAGCTACTACGATCTCGGCGTAACGACCGGGGAAATGGCTGCCCGCATCCTGACCGGGGAAGCGGATATTTCCTCCGTGCCGGTCGCCTACACCAATGCCGCCAAAAAATACAATCAGGAATTCTGCGATCAGCTTGGTCTGACCGTCCCCGAAGGCTACGAGGCCATCGAAAAATAAGATCATCTCTTTTCAGGAGCTGTTATGTCCTTTTTCACTTCCCTTCTTAACGCCTTACCCGGCGCCCTTGCCCAAGGTCTCATCTGGGGGATCATGGCTGTCGGCGTATACTTGAGCTTTCGTATTCTGGATGTTGCCGATCTGACCGTGGACGGAACGCTTGCCGCCGGCGGTGCGGCTGCCGTCATGCTGATCAGGGCAGGCGTCGATCACCGGATCGCTCTGCTTGCCGCCTTTGCCGCGGGCCTTCTCTGCGGGCTCTGCACCGGCCTTCTGCACACGCGCTGCGGCATTCCGGTCATTCTCTCAGGCATCCTGACCCAGCTCGCGCTCTATTCGGTCAACCTCCGGATCATGGGCAATAAGGCCAATCAGGCGCTCAGCGTGGACAAGTATTCCCTGACGCTGTCCCAGCGCTTTGTCCGGGAATCATCCCCGCGCAATCCGCTGCCGCTGCTTCTGCTCGTCACCGCCATCATGATCGCCGTCCTTTACTGGTTCTTCGGAACGGAAAAGGGCTCTTCGATCCGGGCGACCGGAGCCAATCAGGCCATGGCAAGAGCCCAGGGCATCGATACCCGCGGAAGCATCGTCCTCGGCCTTATGCTCTCAAACGGGCTTGTTGCCTTTTCCGGCGCGCTTCTTGCCCAGTATCAGGGCTCGTCCGACATCAACATGGGGCGCGGCAGCATCGTCATCGGCCTTGCCGCCGTCATCATCGGCGAAGTCATTTTCGGCAAACGGTCTGCCAATTTTGCCCTGCGGCTGCTCGCCGTCTCCGTCGGAGCAGTCGTCTACTACCTCGTCCTGCAGATCGTGCTGCAGTTAGGGCTGAACACCAACGACCTCAAGCTCATCACCTCGGCGATCGTGGCCCTGTTTCTGGCTGTCCCCTACATTAAGGACAAGCTTCACGGCCGCCGCTCCGGCGCAGGGAAGGCCGCGGAAGGAGGCAAAGCATGCTGAGGCTCGAACATATCTGCAAGACCTTCAATCCCGGGACCGTCAACGAAAAAAAGGCCCTCGCGGACCTGAATCTGCATCTTGCGGAGGGGGATTTTCTGACGGTCATCGGCGGAAACGGCGCCGGTAAATCGACCCTGTTAAACGCCGTCGCCGGCAGCTTCCCCGTGGATTCCGGAAAGATCATCATCGGCGGGAGGGACGTTACGCACCTACCGGAGCATAAGCGCGCAGCCTTTATCGGCCGGGTCTTTCAGGATCCCATGATGGGCACGGCGCCCACCATGCAGATCGATGAGAACCTTGCACTGGCTGCCCGCCGCGGTCAGAAGCGCGGACTCAAATGGGGCATCACGAAAACCGAGCGCGCCGACTACCGTGAACTGCTCAAAACGCTGGATCTGGGACTGGAGGATCGCCTCACCGCCGAGGTCGGTCTGCTCTCCGGCGGACAGCGTCAGGCACTGACGCTGCTGATGGCGGCGCTCAAGCAGCCCAAGCTCCTCCTGCCCGACGAGCA
>JAZRYN010000127.1:0-14488 GCA_045600745.1 Lachnospiraceae bacterium | reverse complement strand
GGATTCAGATCCTCCCGCTGGATATTTTCGATCAGGGCGACCTCTGTCAGCTCCTGCTCCGAAAATTCGCGCACGATGACCGGGATCTTTGTTAAGCCGGCAATTTTGGCGGCACGCCAGCGGCGTTCGCCGGCAACGATCTCGTAGTGATCCTCGCGCTTATTGACAAGGATCGGCTGCAGTACGCCGCGTTCCCGGATGGAGTCCGCAAGCTCCTTCAAGGGGCCTTCATCAAAGATAACTCTTGGCTGGCCGGCACGCGGCTCCACCAGAGAAATAGCGATTTCCCGGACTTTTTCACCTTTATCCACCGAGTTATCCACATTTTTGTGGCCTTTTGTTGATATCTCCTCGCTATGAAGAGAATTTTCCGGGCTTTTTTCCACTTTTTCCTCAGGATATCCCGGGATGAGTGCTCCCAGCCCCCGGCCCAGTGCATTTTTCCTTGTCATGCTTTCCTCTTTTCTGCCGCGGAAAAACGGCGCTGTGATCAGACTATTCCCGATGACTGATGACTTCCCCCGCCAGTCTTCTGTATGCTTCTGCCCCGGCAGAGCGAGAGTCGTACAGATTAATGGGCAGGCCGTGGCTCGGCGCCTCGGCTAACCGCACGTTGCGGGGAATAATGGTCTTGTAAATGTTCTGATGCAGATTTTCCTTGACGTTCTCCACCACCTGCAGGGAAAGGTTGGTCCGGGCATCATACATCGTAAACACGACGCCTTCGATCTTCAGGTCCCGGTTCAGGCTTTTCTGAACCAGTCCGATGGTATAAAGCAGCTGGCTTAAGCCCTCCAGCGCATAATACTCGCATTGGATCGGCACAAGCACCGCATCCGCCGCCGTCATGGCATTGACCGTCAGAAGATTCAGAGAAGGCGGGCAGTCGATCAGAATAAAATCGTAATCCCTTCTGACCTTTTCCAGCGCTTTTTTCAAAATATACTGGCTGCCGCCGGCGCCGATCAGCTCGACCTCGGCCCCGGCCAGATGGACGGTCGCCGGAAGGACATCGACGCCCTCGACCACAGACGGCCTTATGCACTCCTCCACTTCCGCCTCTCCGATCATCAACTGATAAACGGTCAGGTCAAGATCGTCCTTGTCAAGCCCCAGGCCGCTTGAGCTGTTGCCCTGAGGATCCATATCAACAGTCAGGACTTTTTTGCCCTGCTCGGCCAGACTCGCCGACAGATTGATGACCGTCGTGGTCTTGCCCACACCGCCTTTTTGATTGGCTATGGCTATGATCCGGCTCATATTCCTCCTTATGTTAACGGTGATCTGACCGCTGTTCCCGCTTTCCGCGGATATTTCTTCGGGGTCGGTGCCTTCTTTCTGACCGAAACAAGGCTGCGGCGGATCAGCTCTCCGGATGCTCCCGTAATCGTATAGGCCCATGTCTCCGGCGCATCACCGCCAAGGATACGGATGCCCGCCTCGGCCGCTTTTGCCTCCTCCCGCACGTCTCCGCTCTTATAAGCCAGAAAACGTCCGCCGACCCTGACAAAGGGCAGGCAGTATTCGCTAAGCACCGGCAGTGCTGCCACTGCCCGTGCGACGGCAATGTCAAAGCCTTCCCTTAGCTCTTCTCTTCGTGCACCGTCCTCCGCCCGCGCATGGATCGCGCGGATCCCCGTTAAGCCCAGTGCAGAAATGATTTCCTGAAGAAACATCACTCTTTTATTCAGGGAATCCAAAAGTGTGACCTCCCACTGCGGATAGAGGATCTTTAACGGGATACCGGGAAATCCTGCGCCGCTTCCGACATCGATCAGGCGACAGGCTGTGCCGCTCTCCGGAAACCGGGACGAAGACGGCAGCGCGCAGCTGTCGATAAAGTGCTTGTGGACGATCTCGTGAAAATCCGTGATCGCCGTCAGGTTCATGACCTCGTTTTTCCGCACTAAAAGATCGGCATAGCGCAGAAAAGCGCTGATCTGCCCCTGTTCCAGCCGCACTCCTTCTCCGGCAAATGCCTGCTGCAGATATTCGGATGGTGTTAATAATTCGTTCATTGCCCCCATATTCTACCAAAGCGGCGGCGGCTTTGCAAGTCTCTCATGTTTCACGTGAAACATCCGGTCTTGTGTCTTTTGTTTCACGTGAAACATCCACTTGACCGATCGCCTCTTTTATGACGGTCATTCTTTACCGAGTTCCGCCCTACTCACCTGTTATCCTCACTGATCTCGAAGCAGACCGCAGCCTTCCCCGGTACCCGAAGGTTTCGCGTCCGGGGCAATGCCGCTGCATTTGTTTCACGTGAAACATTACGCATGAGGAGTCTATTGCTGCTCCGGCAAGGCAACGCCATCATCCCCGGTCATTTCGCAACACGTCACGCCCGGATGCAGTCCCTTAAAGACGGCAGGCGGTCAGCTCATATCGGCAATTGTTTCACGTGAAACATTACGGTTGAATGGTCCTTTTTCTTTGCTCGAGCCAGACGTTGAGCATGGCAACATCCGCGGGAGAAACACCGGCGATACGACCCGCCTGCCCGAGCGAGTGCGGCCGGAAACGTTCAAGCTTCTGGACAGCCTCGATCCTTAGGCTCCCTACCTTCCGGTAATCGATGTCGTCCGGGATCCGCCTCGATTCGAGCTTTTTAAAATGCTCGACCTGCTGCCGCTGCCGGCGGATATACCCCTCGTATTTGATCTCGATATTCACCTGCTCGCAGACCTCCTCCGGAAGCTGCGGTCTTTCGTCATCGACAGGCGCAAGTTTTTCGTAATCCAGCTCCGGCCTGCGGATCAGCTCCTCCAGAGTGGTCCCGCTCTTTAGGGGCGTCGATGCGTAAGAAGCAAGGAGGCGCTGAAGCTTCTCCGTTGCTCCCAGCGTGACATGCTTTACCCGTTCGATTTCTTTTTCGATCGCCGCCTTTTTCCGGCAGAAGGCCTCCCAACGTTCGTCACCGATCAGTCCTACTCTTCTGCCCGCAGGCGTAAGGCGAAGGTCTGCATTATCCTGACGCAGCAAAAGCCGGTATTCCGCGCGGCTCGTCATCATCCTATACGGCTCTGTGTTTTCCTTTGTTGTCAAGTCATCGATGAGCACCCCGATATAAGCCTCGCTCCGGTCAAGGATAAGCGGTTCCTCCCCTCTTATTTCCAGCGCGGCATTGATCCCGGCGATCAATCCCTGCGCCGCAGCTTCCTCATAGCCCGAGCTGCCGTTGCTCTGACCTGCACTGTATAGCCCCTTTATCCGCTTCAGTTCGAGCGTCGGGCGAAGCTGCCTCGGTTCAAGGCAGTCATACATGATCGCATAAGCGTTTCTTACGATCTCGGCATGCTCAAGGCCCGGCACGGTATGGATCATCTCATGCTGAACATCCTCCGGCAGCGAGCTTGACATTCCGGAAATATAAAGCTCGTTGGTATAAAGCCCCTCCGGCTCGATAAAAAGCTGGTGCCTTGTTTTATCCGGAAATTTAACCACCTTATCCTCGATGGACGGGCAATAGCGGGGCCCCGTTCCCCGGATCGCACCGGAAAACAGCGGCGACCGGTCGATGTTCCGGCGGATGATCTCGTGCGTTTCCGCCGTCGTATAGGTCAACCAGCAGGAGACCTGAGGCCTTTCGATCTCCTTCGCCGAATGGGAAAAGGAAAAGGGAACCAGCTTTTCGTCTCCCTTCTGCTCCGTCATTTTTGAAAAATCGACCGTGCGTCCGTCGATCCGTGCCGGTGTTCCCGTCTTAAAGCGCAGCAGCTCGATCCCGTTTGCCCTTAAGGAATCCGATAAATGCGTCGCTGCCTTTAAGCCGTTCGGGCCGGTCGGATCGCTGACCTCGCCGTAGACGCAGCGTGCCTTAAGATAGGTCCCCGTGCAGAGGATGACCGCTGCGGCAAGATAAGTCCAGCCGCTCACCGTTACGATCCCGCGGCAAACGCCATCCTCCACTAGGATCTCCGCAACCTCGGCCTGCTTGATCGAAAGCCCCGGCGTATGCTCGAGCGTCTCCCTCATACGCTGCGAATATTCCCGCTTATCAGCCTGTGCCCGAAGAGAATGGACGGCACTGCCCTTGGATTCGTTCAGCATCCGCGACTGAATAAAGGCCTTGTCGATGTTTTTTCCCATTTCGCCGCCGAGAGCGTCCAACTCTCTGACCAGATGGCCCTTGCTTGTCCCGCCGACATTCGGATTGCACGGCATCAGAGCAATGCTGTCAACACTTACGGTGAACATGACCGTTTCCATGCCGAGTCTGGCCGCTGCCAACGCCGCTTCACAGCCGGCATGCCCTGCACCAACCACCACAACATCACATTCGGTCTGCATTTTTTCCGCGTTTTCTTTCATGGCATCCTTCCGTCGTCACTGATTCAATATGTTAATATCAGCATATTTAAGCCGGAAATATTTATTTTCCAAGGCAAAACTTTCCAAATATTTCATTTATCAGATCTTCATCCGCTTCCTCGCCGAGGATCAGGCCAAGGCTCTTATAGGCATCGGTAAAGTCTACGGTAAAGAAATCCTCCGGAAGCCCCATCTCAAGGCTCTCCTTCACCCGGAGAAGGGACTCCTCCGCTTCTCTAAGCAGCGACTGATGCCTGACATTTGTCACCACTAACGGCTGCTGGCGAATCTCGTTAAAGAGAAATCTCTCCTCAATCTCTTTCTGAACGGCGTCAAGACCGGTGCCTACCTTTGCGGAAATGCGCAGCGTCCTGATGCCGCTTAGTGCTTCCACCTCTTGCGGGTCGAGCACCTGCGCCACGTCCGATTTGTTGATCAGGATCAGGCTCTGCTTTTTTTTCAGCCGTCCGAAAGCCTCCGTATCCTGCTCCGACAGCGGCTCCGAGCCGTCCAGAACATAGAGGATCAGCTCGCTCTCCCTTGCCTTCCGCTCTGCGCGCTCCACACCGATCCTTTCGATCTCGTCTCCGGTCTCCCTGAGGCCTGCCGTATCCGAAAGCTGCAGGATGATATCGCCCATGCGCAGCGTTTCCTCGATCGTGTCTCTCGTCGTTCCGGCGATCGGCGTCACAATGGCCCGTTCCTCGCCGAGCAGGGCGTTAAGAAGTGAGGATTTTCCGACATTCGGCCTGCCGAGGATCGTAGTTTTGATCCCCTCCGCCAGCCTTCTGCCGTTCTCGCTGCCGGAAAGAAGCTCTTCCACCTCCCGCAGCATTTCCTTTAGCTGCGGCCTCAGCCTGTCCGGGTATCCGTCAAGTGAGATGTGCTCCGGATCATCAAGCGCCGCTTCAATAAAGGCTGTCTCCCGAAGGATCCGTGCCCGAAGGCTCCGGATGCGGCCAGACACGCTGCCCTTTAACTGTGCAAGCGCCGTTTCTCTGGCAAAATCATTTTCTGCCCGGATCAGATCCATCACCGCTTCCGCTTCCGACAGATCCATACGGCCGTTCAAAAAGGCTCTTTTCGAATATTCCCCCGGTTCCGCAAGCCTTGCTCCGGCACGGATCGCCGCCTTTAGCACCCGTTTCAGCAGAAGCGGCCCTCCATGGCACTGAAGCTCCACGGTATCCTCGCCCGTGTAGCTGTGCGGCGCCTTCATGACCGCAATCAGCGCTTCGTCGAGCTTCTCCTCTCCGTCACGCACCAGACCAAGGTACATATGCCTCGGCTCCGCTTCCGTCAGACGGCGTCCCTTAAGCTGCGTGATCCTGTCGGCGATCTCGATCGCACCCGTACCGCTTATCCTGACAATACCGACTCCGCCGGGCACAAGGCCCGTCACGATTGCCGCGATTACATCCGTTTGCATAACTGCTTCTCCTTACCGCAGCGAAGCGCCGGCGGCTTTGCCGCGATTTTCACTAACAGAAAAGGCCCTGCCGCCTGGCAGGGCCATCTTCGACCGGTCTTACTGTTCGTCCTCTTCGGTAAACACAGTTTCGGTCTCCGGCTGCGCGTCACTCTGCGAGGCGCCGCGATATTCCGTTTTGCCGCTTCTCTTCGGGCTTACCACCACATGGCGGTAAGGCTCTTCGCCCTCGCTGGAGGTGACCACGCCGCGGTCATTCTGCAGACAGGCATGAATGATCCGGCGTTCATAGGGGTTCATCGGCTCCAGCACAATGGGCTTATGTGACTTTTTGACCTTGGAAGCGATACTTCGGGCCAGATTTTCGAGAGTCTCCTCCCGGCGCTCGCGGTAATTCTCGATATCGATCTTGACGCGGACATATTCTTCATTCCTCTTGTTGACCACAAGGCTGGTCAGATATTGAAGAGAATCAAGAGTCTGGCCGCGTTTGCCGATCAGGATTCCCATATCGTCGCCCTGGAGGTCGATGCTTAAGCTCCGCTCCTCTTCATTATAATCACTGTAGATCTTGACATCCATATTCATGAAGCGGAAAACGTCCTGCAGGAAAGCCTCCGCACTTCCGTTAACGCTGTCCTTGACTCTGGCCTTGATCACGACCGGGCGGGCGCCGATCCCCAAAATACCGGCAGAGCCCTTGTCTTCCACTTCATATTCCAGCAGATCGCTGCTGACCCGCAGTGCGACGAGCGCATTATTGATCGCATCGTCAACCGTTTTTCCGGTAAATGTCGTATATTCCATAGTATCCTTCTTAGTTTTTCTTGCTGCGTTCGTTGTAGTCTCTGACCATATTTGCCTTGGCGGAAAGGGAATTCGGATTGGCGGAGCGGGAGCTGTAGTAATCGCGTGCCCGCTGGAGCGCTTCTTCCTTTTCTCTCGCACTCATGCCAGGCTTTTCTGCCGTTCCCTGCGTGGCATATACCCTCCGGGTGCTCATATTGGCCTTTTCCGAAAGCTCGGGCAGGCCCTTCTTCTTCCGCTTGGCGTTCGTCTTCTCGATATTTTCCTTGATGACGTCTTCAATGGGTTTTTTGTAAATGATCTTATTGATCACGACCTGCTGGACCGACATCACGGCAGACTGCGTTGCCCAGTACAGACCGAGGAAGGCAGGGAAAGTCACGGCCATAAAGCCGAGCATCAGCGGCATGATCGTGTTCATGGCCTTCATGGAACCGGCCATGGAGCCCGCTCCCTCCATACTGGGCTGTCTCGCCGTAAGCAGCTTAGTGCTCAGATACTGCGTGACCACGACCAGGATCGGGATAATGAGCGCAACGGAAAATTTCCACCCCGGCGCCTGTTCCAGATTGATCCCGATGAAGGTGTACATTTTGGTCAGCTCGGCAGCGGACAGTTTTTCCGTGATCACCGGCAGATAGTCCACGTATTTATCCATGTTGTAAATAACCGGATAAAGAGCGAACAGGATCGGCATCTGGATCAGGGTCGGCAGACAGCCGGCAAACATCGAGACTCCGTATTTTTCCTGCAGCGCCTGCTGTTCGGCGATCATGGCCTGCTGCGAGGCCTGATCCGTTTTGCCCTTGTACTTTTTCTGGATCGCCTGAAGCTCAGGCTGGATGTAACCGGTCATCCGCTGGGATTTCTGCTGCTTCACCGTAAGCGGCGTCAGGATAAGCTTGGTCACAATGGTAAAGATCACAATGCAGAGCGCAATGCTGTAAACGTTCATCTGATCCAGAACATACATGATCCCGCTCATGAATTTGCCGAAAAGCCAGATCAGTTGCTTGACAATGATCCAGTTCTCGTAGAAAAACGACGTTTTTGCGGTCGTTTCGGCTGCTAACAGTAGAAAATTCATTCCTTCCTCCATGGGAAACTATTTTCTCGGCCAGATCTCGGGCACCGGGTCAATGCCTCCGGCAGAGAAAGGATTGCAGCGCAAAATACGCCAGGCCGCAAGCATCGATCCCTTAAGCGCACCATGCTTTTCAATAGCCTGGGCGGCATATTCCGAACAGGTAGGAATGTACTTGCAGGTTCCAGAGCGTTTAAGCGGCGAAAGATACTTCTGATAAAATCGGATAAGGGCCAGTAATATTCGTTTCATTCGATCCCGCCCCGCTGCAGATAAACGGCGATCTTTTTACCCAGATGAAGAAGAGCCTCTTCGATCTCCTTGTAGCTCTTCCCCGCGGCTTCCTTTCGGGCAACGACGATCATATCCCTGTCGGCCCATTCCGAAATGTGTAGGCGGAAGCACTCCTTGATCAGTCTGCGAATGCGATGGCGGCCAACGCTGTTCGCGACCTTTTTGCTGACGGATATTCCCAGCCGGCCTGACCGACCGGGCTCCGGCTCTGCCGTGTAAAGAACAAAAAGCCGGTTTCCGCAGGATCTGCCCGTCCGGTAGATCCGTTCAAAATCATCGGTTTTTTTAAGCGTTGTCAGGCTGTCCATTTTTCTTCACAGAAAAAAGACCGCTTTACTGCGGTCTCAGGCAATGGATCTGCGGCCTTTGGCACGACGGGCCTTTAACACTTTTCTTCCGCCGGCAGACGCCATCCTGGCACGAAAGCCATGGACCTTGCGATCTCTTTTTTTGGGCTGGAATGTCATTTTCATGGCACAGTTACCTCCTCATGGTATATAAGCCTAATTATTATAGGAAACCGAAATCTTTTCGTCAAGTCCTTTTTCCGGCGCGAAAAAAAAGGTCATCATCCACAAAATGTGGATAATACCGCTAATATAAGTGGAAAAAACACTTTACAAAGTTATTCACTTTAGTTAAAATGTTAATAAATCCATTTTTGTGGATATTTTTCCCGATACCGCATGGCTGCGCCCTGTTATTTGCCGATTAATGTGAGTATGATGTGGAAAAAAATATTTTTTATTTTATTTTCAGCGGAAAGAAAGCAAACGTCACGGCGAGCAATTTTTTTACCTTGCTGATATTGCCTTCTTTCCGTGTTTCCTTGCGGAAAACACCGCTTTGCGGTACAATCAAACTGTTATTTCTTCTTTAATTATATTAATGAAGAGATCCACCGCCGCGTCGCTTTTTTGAGGTGCTTATGCTGGACAAGATCAAAGAAAACTGGAGCGCTGTCCTGGAAAAGGTCAGAGATGACCTTCAGCTGACCAACGTTTCTTATCATACCTGGCTGCTTCCCTTAAGTCCCGTTTCCTTTGAAAACGGCGTTCTTAAGCTCTACTACGGCAGAGAGGGAGGCGAGCTGGCGCTCAAATTTATTCAGGTAAAATATTCCTTTTACCTCCAATATGCGATAGAAGAGCTGACCGGAACGCAATGCCGCCTGCTCTTTGTTTCCTCGCGGGATGAGAGCGAAACGGAAAAGCAGAACGATATGCCGCGTGCCGTGTCGAGCCTCAATCCGAAATATACCTTCGATAATTTCGTCGTCGGCAACAGCAACATGCTTGCTCACTCGGCTTCGCTTGCCGCTGCGGAGGCGCCCGGGGAAATGTACAATCCTCTTTATATCTACGGCGACGTCGGTTTGGGCAAGACCCACCTTATGCAGTCTATCGGTCATTTTGTGCTGAAGCAGAATCCTAAAGCAAAGGTCTTATATGTCACCTGCGAAAAATTCATGACCGAGCTGATCGAATCCATCAGACGGAAAACGACCAGTGAGTTCCGGGAAAAATACCGATATATCGACGTTCTGCTGATCGATGACATCCAGTTTATTTCCAAAAAAGAAGGGACGCAGGAGGAATTCTTCCATTCCTTCTCGGCACTTTATGAGGCAAATAAACAAATCGTTATTGCCAGCGACAGGCCGCCGAAGGATATCGATAATCTGGACGACCGGCTCCGTTCCCGTTTTTCAAGCGGTCTTGTCGTGGATATCGGTCTGCCCGATTACGAGACCCGCATCGCGATCCTTCATAAAAAAGAGGAAACAGAAGGCTACAACATCAACAATGAGGTCATCGGCTATATCGCCACCAATATCAAGTCAAACATCCGCGAGCTTGAGGGCGCGTTAAACAAGGTCGTTGCCACCTCCCGCCTGATGCGTGTGCCGATCTCGCTCGAAATGGCGGAAAATGCGCTGCAGGATATCATCACTCCGGAAACCGCACCGACTGCCTCACTTCCGTACATCTTGCAGCTTGTTTCGGAGCAGTTCGGCGTCCAGACCTCGGATATCCTTTCCAAAAAGAGAGATAAAAACTATGTCCTTCCGCGTCATGTTTTTATTTATCTGGCAAAGGCTCACACGGATTCCACACAGAAGGTGATCGGCCAGTTTCTGGGAGGCCTCGATCATTCTTCCGTGATCCACGGGATCCGGAATATTCAGGAGAAGATGAAAAGCGATGAAGCCCTGCGGAATACCATCGATATTCTGAATAAAAAGCTGTCACTGTGATTTTCCTCTTTTCCACGGTGAAAGCCGGTGGAAAAAAGGAAAAACGCCGGGAATAAAACGCCGAAGTTCCGGCTGTGTGAAAAAGATGATTTTTTCCGCATCTTTTTCTCCCTTATTCCTCCGTGATCTACACCGAAAGAAGTAAGCTGTATCAAGGCGTGACGCCGCTTTTGCACGAACTCACAGCCCCTACTGCAACTACTACTAATATATATAAATATATTATAAAGGAGTCTGACATGCTGAATCTGACATTTTTGAAAAATAATCTGGTAACGGCCATTAACGTTGCCATGAAAGCCGTTCCGACCAGAACATCCCTTCCCATCCTTGAATGCTTTCTGATCAAGGCAAAGGACGGGATCGTCACACTGACCGCCAATGATATGGAAATGGCGATCAAAACGGAAGTTGAAGCCGAGATCACCGAAGAAGGAAATATTGCTGTGGACGCCAAGCTTTTTTCGGAGATCGTCCGAAAGCTGCCTGAAGAGGAGGTCAATATCATTGCTGAGGAAAATCAGCAGGTAAAGATAACCTCCGGCAAGGCACATTTCGAGATCGCCGGCAAGGACGGCAATGATTTTGTGGATATGCCCTCCATGGAGAAGGGAACGCCGGTCGTGGTCTCGCAGATGACGCTCAAGGAGATCATTGAGGAAACAATCTTCTCGACAGCGCCCAATGAAAACAATAAGATGATGACCGGCGAGCTGTTTGAGATCGACAACAACGTCCTTCGCGTGGCGGCGCTCGACGGGCACCGCATTGCCATCCGCTACAGCGTGCTGCCGGAATATTATGAAAAAAAGGCGGTCATCGTTCCCGGAAAAACG
The DNA here is from genome assembly GCA_045600745.1 of Lachnospiraceae bacterium. Lineage (GTDB taxonomy): Bacteria > Bacillota > Clostridia > Lachnospirales > Lachnospiraceae > UBA6987. The sequence goes on along the minus strand of JAZRYN010000127.1, from coordinate 3,467 downwards.
CTGAATGATATCAGCCGGATCCTGACCGGGGATGCGGCGAAAAAGGTCAGCATTTATATGGGGCTGAACAATATTCTGTTCGAGTTTGACCGGACAGTGATGATGAGCAGACTGATCGAGGGCGAATATTTCCGTATCAATCAGATGATTTCGGATAATTACGAGACCAAGCTCATTTTCAACAGAAAGGAGCTGCTGGACTGCATTGAAAGAAGTATTCTTCTTGTTCGGGAAAGCGATAAAAAGCCGTTAATACTGGATATTAAGGAGGACGGGACGGTTCTCAGCATGAATTCCGTGATCGGTTCCATGAAGGAGGAGATCGCAGTGGAAAAAGAGGGAAAGGATCTTATGATCGGTTTTAATCCCCGTTTTCTGATCGATGCCCTGCGCGCCGTTACGGATGAAAAAATCAGTTTGTATCTGTCAAATTCCCGTGCTCCCGGTTATATCAGAGATGATGAAGGAACTTATATCTATCTGATCTTACCGGTCAATTTTGTGACGAGATAAAAAGGCCCTGCTGAAAAAGGCCGGTGTACGGAGGCTTTCTTTCGGGTAAAGGAGAGAAAAAATGGAGCTTAAGATCCGGGATGATTTTATAAAGCTGGGACAGGCGTTAAAAGCAGCCGGTCTTGTCGAAAACGGCGGAGAAGCAAAAGAAGAGATTCAAAACGGAGAGGTACGGGTGAATGGGGAGACGGAGACCCGCCGCGGCCGGAAATGTGTTAAGGGTGACGTCATCGAGTTTCACGGAGAGACGGTCACGATCCTATGATCATCCGCACGCTTGAGCTTTCTGATTATCGCAATTATCCGTCCCTTAAGATCAGCTTCGATCCCGGAACAAATCTGATCTACGGAGACAATGCGCAGGGAAAGACAAATATTCTGGAAGCGGTCTACGAGTGTGCGGTCGCCCGCTCGCACAGGGGAAGCAAGGACAGAGAAGTCATCCGCTTCGAGCAGGAGGAAGGGCACATCAGGTTAGAAGCGGAAAAAAACGGAAGGCCGGTAAGAATCGATCTGCACTTTAGAAAAAACAAGCCAAAAGGCGCAGCAATCGACGGCGTGCCTATCCGAAAGGTTTCAGAGCTTTTCGGGGTGCTGCATGTAGTCTTCTTTTCTCCCGAGGATCTGAAGATCATAAAAAACAGCCCCCAGGAAAGGCGCCGCTTTACGGATGAAGAGCTATGCCAGTTGGATAAGGTCTATACTGCGGATCTGATCGGTTATAATAAGGCTCTGCTGCAGAGAAATAATCTTCTGAAGGCACCGGAGAGCAGCCGGGAATTCCGCACGCTGTTAGATGTGCTGGACATGCAGCTTGCCCGTTATGGGAAGGCCGTTATGAAAGGAAGAGAAGATTTTATCGAGGAGATCGGTGAGATCGCTTCGAAGATCCACAGGGAGCTGTCCGGCGGAAAAGAAAAAATGCAGCTCGTCTATGTGCCGTCGGTAAATGCTAAGGAGCTGGAAACAAAGCTGTTTTTGTACCGGGATACGGATATCAGGGCCAGCACCACCTCGCTCGGCCCGCACCGTGATGACATCATGTTTTTGATCAACGATGTCGATGTCAGGAAATACGGTTCTCAGGGGCAGCAGCGCACGGCGGCGTTATCACTTAAGTTAGCGGAGATCGAGCTGGTCAGACAAAAAATAAACGATGCACCTGTTCTGCTGCTTGATGATGTGCTGTCGGAACTGGACAGTGACAGACAGGAGCGGCTGCTGCAGAGCATAAGCGGCGTTCAGACCCTGCTTACGAGCACGGGACTTGATGAATCGGCCCTGCGGTCGATGGACGTCAGAAGAAAATACAGAGTAGAAGAGAACAAGGCGGAGGAGATCATTGATGAGTGACGAACAGAAAATGCAGGAGGGCATCAGCGAGTACGGTGCGGATCAGATTCAGATCCTGGAAGGACTGGAAGCGGTCCGCAAGCGTCCCGGGATGTATATCGGAACGACCTCGCTCCGGGGCCTGCATCATTTGGTATATGAGATCGTGGACAATGCGGTCGATGAAGCGCTTGCCGGCTTCTGCGACAACATCGAAGTCGAGCTGAATCCGGACGGTTCAGTGACCGTGACCGACAACGGCCGCGGGATTCCGGTCGGGATCCATCCGAAGGCGGGCATTCCGGCCGTCGAGGTCGTCTTTACGATCCTGCATGCCGGCGGAAAATTCGGCGGCGGAGGCTATAAGGTATCCGGCGGTCTTCACGGCGTGGGAGCCTCGGTCGTCAATGCCCTGTCGGAATGGCTTGAGGTCGTGATCCGTCAGGAGGGCGTCGTCTATAAGCAGCGCTATGAAAACGGAGGCCATGTTGCCTCAAAGTTAGAACCGATCGGCACCTGCCGGAAATCACAGACCGGCACCTCGGTCACCTTTAAGCCCGACGCCTCGATCTTCGAGGAAACGGAATTCGATTACGAGACCTTAAAGACAAGACTGCGCGAGACGGCATTTCTGACCAAAGCCCTGAAGATCACGATCCGCGACAAGCGGGGCGAAGAGGTGAAGGAAACGACCTACCACTACGAGGGCGGCATTCAGGAATTCGTCACCTTCCTGAACAGGAGCAGCAACCCTCTTTACGATAAGGTCATTTATCTGGAGGGAAATTCCAACGGCGTCTACGTCGAGGTCGCTTTCCAGCACAACGACGGCTACAGTGAAAATACGTTAAGCTTTGTCAATAATATTATTACGCCCGAGGGCGGGATGCATCTGACGGGCTTTAAGAACGCAACGACGAAATGCTTCAATGACTATGCCCGGAAGAACAAGATCCTGAAGGACAATGCGCCGAATCTGACCGGGGATGATATCCGTGAGGGTCTGACGGCGATCATTTCCGTTAAGATAGAGGATCCGCAGTTTGAGGGCCAGACCAAGCAAAAACTAGGCAACTCCGAGGCTCGTACCGCTGTAGAATCGATCGTCGGCGACAAGCTGGTCTATTTTCTGGAGCAGAATCCTCAGATTTCCAAGGCGATCTGCGATAAAGCGCTGCTTGCTCAAAAGGCAAGGGAAAAAGCCAGGACCGCGCGCGATAATGTGCGCAGAGCCAATGCGCTCGATAACTTCGGTCTGCCCGGAAAGCTGGCGGATTGCTCCTCCAAGGATCCCAAACGGTGCGAGATCTTTATCGTTGAGGGAGACTCTGCGGGCGGAAGCGCCAAGAATGCACGCAACCGCGAGACGCAGGCCATTCTTCCGCTTCGCGGAAAGATCCTGAATGTCGAAAAGGCAAGGGAGGAAAAAATCTATTCAAATGCCGAGATCAAGACCATGATCACGGCCTTCGGAACGGGTATTTTGAATAATTTCGATATTTCAAAGCTCCGTTATGACAAGATTATCATTATGACGGATGCCGACGTGGACGGCGCTCACATCGGAACGCTGATGATGACCTTCCTTTACCGCTTCATGCCGGAGCTGATCCGTCAGGGTC
>JAZRYN010000126.1:0-6548 GCA_045600745.1 Lachnospiraceae bacterium | reverse complement strand
AGGTGAAGGAGCGCGAGCTTGAGCAGATCATGTACGATTTCGTTTCCGGCGATATCGACGTTCTCGTTTCTACCACGATCATCGAGACCGGACTCGATATCCCGAACGACAACACGATCATCATCGCCGATTCCGACCGCTACGGTCTGTCCCAGCTGTACCAGCTGCGCGGACGCGTGGGGCGCTCGAACCGGACGGCCTACGCCTTCCTCTTCTACCGGGGCGGAAGGATGCTAAAGGAAGTAGCGGAAAAGCGTCTGCAGGCGATCAGGGATTATACCGAGCTCGGCTCCGGCGTGCGCATTTCCATGCGGGATCTGGAGATCCGGGGCGCGGGGAACCTGCTCGGTGCCGAGCAGCACGGTCACATGGAGGCCGTCGGCTACGACCTCTACTGCAAGATGCTGGGAAGCGCCGTGCGTGAGGTCCGCGGAGAAGCAAAAAGCGTCAGCTACGACACCTCCGTTGACCTTCCCATGGACGCCAATATCCCGTCCTCCTACATCCGGAACGAAAACCAGAAAATGGATATCTACCGCCGCATCGCGGAGATCGTAGACCGCAGCGATTACGAGGATATGCAGGACGAGCTGATCGACCGTTTCGGCTCCTATCCGAAGCCGGTGGAGCATCTGCTCCGGATCGCGCTGCTCCGTGCCGAGGCCCATCAGGCCTATGTGACCGAGATCACCGGAAACGCGGACAGTCTGCGGCTCGTCATGCTCCGGGAAGCGCCGCTTGACCCTCAGCGTCTCATCCGCATGGCGCAAAGCTCCCGCGGCAGCATCCGGCTCACCGCCGGCGATACCCCCATCCTTCTCTGCCGCTTAAAGCCGGGAGAAGCCGGCCGCGCCGACCTGCTTCTTGCCAGAGCCGATGAGCTCGTACAGCAGCTGCTGGCCGCAAAGGCAGAAAGCGATCTTGCTCCGGCGCAGCCGGATGAGACGGCAAAATAGACGGACCGCGCGACCTTAAGCCGCGTTCCGCCGCGCCGCGGTCTGCCGTGAACTTTTTGTGAAATTTCGAAAAGCACTTGCAGTCACGGCGGAAAACCCCTATAATAGAGCGGCTAATGTTAAACAACGGAGGTTGTGTTATGAAGCACTTTTCCCGCATCGCTGCCATGCTTCTTGCCATCCTGGTCCTCTGCACCGGATGCGGCAGCAGTGTCACCCCTGACAAATACAATTCAACGGCTGCCGCCACCTACGGCGATCAGACCACTTATCTTGATGAAGCCAATTTCTGGCTGCGTCTGAATCAGTGGGGCACCGAATCCTATACCGGTATGCTTTACAGCTACTACTACGGCATTTCCAATATCTGGCCCATTTCCAGCGGCGTCCGCACTCAGACCTTTGAGCAGACGCTGAAGGAAAACACCATGGCAGAGATCCTGCAGACCTATGTGCTGCTTGATCATGCGGAGGAATACAAGGCCGCTCTCACGGATGACGATAACGCCAAGATCGATCAGCTGATCGAGGATCTCCGGAACGAATACGCCGATGAGTTCTTTACGCTTGCCGGTGTGGCCGCGGGTGAGGACGGCGACAAGCAGATGCGCACCTATTTCGAAAAGCGCGTCATGGCCTATAAGGTCGCGCTTGCCATCATGGACGCCGCCGAGATCACGGTAAATGAAGAAGACTGCAAGAGCTTCCGCATCGCCTATCTCCTTGTTCCGGAAGAAAAGAAAGAGACGGAAAGCACCGCCGAAAGCACGGCCGCTGCCGAGACAGCTTCCCCCGAAGCCGCCTCCTCCGAAAACCTCGCCGGCGAAGCGCTTGCCAATGTCATTCGCACCAATCTCACCGCCGGCAAGACCTGGGAAGAGACCAAGGAGGCCTGGAAGGATCTGACAAGCAGCGAGGCTGTCTATGCCTACAGTGCCACGGATACGACCACCCTCTTCTATACCGAGGGCAAGGAGATGAAGACCGGAGACTCCAAGGTCTCCTATAAAGAAGGAACCGGCTGGTACGTTCTTTACTGTGTCAGCGATGACGACGCCGAGGGCGCCAAGGCCGAGATGGATCGTCTCACCGCCGAAAAGCGTGCCGAAGCCTTCAATGAAGCCTACAAGCCCCTGCAGGATGCCGCGAAGGCATTCAAGGTGTCCAAGGCCTTTACCGCTCTGACCGTGGAACCGGCTTACGTCATGAAGACGACGCCTGCTCCCGAAACTACCGAGGCGGCTTCCACCGAAGCGGCGTCCACCGAGGCGGCTTCCACCGAGGCAGCTTCCACCGAGACAGCGGTCGATAAGTAAGCCTCGAAGATCATTACACGAAGAAAGTGAGTCATTTTATGAAACTGAAAAGGATCACCTCTCTCCTGCTACTGCTCACCATGCTTCTTACCCTTGCCGCCTGCGGCGAAAATAATCAGCCGAGCAAAGACCATGCTACCGATCCGACCGATGACGGCATCGTCACCGAAGCGCCTTCTGCCGAAGGAAGCACCGACGCCGAGACGCCTTCTGCCGAAGCTGCCGAAACGCCCGCGAAGGCGCTTCTCAAACGATTCGGGGAAATGTCCGGTATCGATCAGATGAGCCCCGGGGAGATCGCCGAGCAGTTAGCCGCCGATCCCGCATTAGGCTTCAGCCCGGTCGTCGAGCCGGTCGAAGAAGGCTTTCTGAACGGCTTTTCCCAAGAGATTGCCGGCTTTGATGAGGGCGCGGTTTTTGCTCCGATGATCGGATCGATCCCCTTTATCGCTTACGTCTTTTCCGTCAGCGACGATATCAGCGGCTTCATTCAGACGCTGAAGGACAGTGCGGATCTTCGCTGGAACATCTGCACTCAGGCGGATGAGATGATCTGTGAGGCAAACGGCAGCAAGGTGCTGTTTGTCATGTCCCCGACAAGCTTTGACGATTAGATCACTCAGGCAGGGCCGCCTCTCATAACGGTCCTGCCTGTTTTTTTCGGAGATCTCTATGCTCTTTTCCAGCATCCCCTTTCTTTACTTTTTCCTTCCGGCAGTCGTCGCCGCCTATCTGATCGCTCCCCAAAAGCTGAAAAATTCGGTGCTGCTTCTTTTCAGCCTCCTGTTTTATGCCTGGGGCGAAAAAAAGCTTGTCTTTTTATTTGCGGGAACGATACTTGCCGGGTGGATCCTCGGCCTTTTGACGGAAAAAAGCCGGAAGAAGGCCTGGCGCAGGTTTTTCCTCATCCTGTCTGTTCTGATCGATCTCGGGCTCCTTGCCTATTTCAAATACGCCGACTTTTTTATCCGGTCGTTCGACGAGCTTTTCGGGCTTCATATCCCCCTGCTCCATGTGGCTCTGCCCATCGGCATCAGCTTTTACACCTTTCAGCTCTTAAGCTATACCGTGGACGTTTACCGGGGCGATATTCCCGCGCAGAAAAACCTCATCGATCTTGCCGCGTTCGTTTCCCTGTTCCCGCAGCTGATCGCCGGCCCGATCGTCCGCTATGCGGATGTGGCCGCCCAGCTTGCGGAGCGCCGTCATACTCCGGATAAGGCCGCCTCCGGGCTCCGCCGGTTCATCATCGGGCTCGGCAAGAAGGTGCTGCTTGCCAATGTCTTCGGCGAGCTGTGCGCCGGTTTCAGAGCGTCCTCAGAGCTCTCCGTGCTGTATTTCTGGATGTATGCCGCCGCCTTCATGATGCAGATCTACTTTGACTTCTCCGGCTACTCGGATATGGCGATCGGCCTCGGAAGGCTGTTCGGCTTCGAATTCAGGGAAAACTTCCATTACCCCTATACCGCAAAAAGCATCACCGAATTCTGGCGAAGGTGGCACATCTCCCTCGGCTCCTGGTTCAGGGACTACGTGTATATCCCGCTCGGCGGGAACCGCGGCGGAACGGCAAAGCAGCTGTTAAATATCGCCGTCGTCTGGATGCTCACCGGCTTCTGGCACGGCGCAGACTGGAATTTTATCCTCTGGGGGCTGCTGTATGCCGTTCTGCTCGCCGCCGAAAAGCTCGGTCTGAAAAAATGGCTTGAAGAGCACGGAGCCTTTGGTCATATTTATGTCCTGCTGACGGTCTTGTTCGGCTTTGTTCTGTTCAATGCGGACGGGCTCTCTCAGGCCGCGTCCGATATCGCCGGTATGTTCGCATTTGGCCGCCTTCCCCTCGTTTCCGCAAAGGCGCTGTATGATCTGAGATCCTACGCCTTCGTCTTCCTGCTCGGGGCGGCTGCCGCAACGCCGTATCCGGCGCTTTTAGCGGGGAAGCTTGCGGAAGGACCGCGCTTTCAGAAGGCTGCCGCCATTTTAGAGCCGCTTCTTCTTGCCGGAGTCCTTCTGCTCGCCACCGCTTATCTTGTTGACGGATCGTTTAACCCGTTCCTTTATTTCCGGTTTTGATCCTATGAGGGAAAGCATGAGAATAAAGAATATCCTTACTATCGTACTGATCTCCGCAGTGATCCTCCTGCTCTCGGCCCTGTTCCTTATCCTGCCCGATCAGCCGTACTCGTTCAGCGAGCGCCGGAGTCTTGCCGGGAAGCCGCTCCTTTCCGCGGAAAAGCTTGCCGACGGCCGCTTCATGGAGGAATTTGAAGCCTATACGCTCGACCAGTTTCCCGGCAGGGAAAAGCTGCGTACGCTGAAAGCGCTGGCCGTTCAGTATTTATTTGCACAAAAGGACAATAACGGCCTGTACCGTGCAGGCGGTTATCTTTCTAAGCTGGAATATCCCTTAAGCGAAGCCCGGATGAGCAAAAATCTCGGGCAGCTGACGGCCGTGTACGAATCTTTTCTTGCTCCGTCGGACTGCCGGGTGTATTATTCGGTCATTCCCGACAAAAACAGCTTTCTCGGGCAGAAGTACGGCTATCCCTATATCGAATGCGGGGAAATGGCTGACCGGCTTGGCTCGGCGCTTCCGGGCGCCGTCCGCATCGATATTTCGGGGGCCCTTTCGCTCGAGAGCTTCTATGAGACGGATCAGCACTGGAAGCAGGAGCAGATCCTTGCTGCGGCAAAGACGCTTTCTGACGCCATGGGAGCGGAACCGCTGCGGGAATATGAGGTCCGCCGGCTTGAAACGCCGTTTTACGGCACCTACGCCGGGCAGTCCGCGCTTCCGTGCCGGCCGGACACGATCTGTTATATCCGGAATGCGGCAATAGACAGCTGCACCGCGGTCACATACCGCAGCGGAAAAGCGCAGCCGGCGCTGATGTACGACAGGGAAAAGGCTTCGGGAAAGGACCCTTATGAAATGTTCCTCGGCGGAGCCGATCCCCTGATTGAAATAAGCAACCCGCTTTGCGGCAGCGGACGGGAACTGATCATTTTCCGCGATTCCTTCGGTTCGAGCCTTGCCCCTCTCATGGTGGACGGCTATTCCAAGATCACGCTGATCGATCTGCGGTACATGAAGAGCAGCCTGCTGCCCGAATATGTTTCCTTTGATGATCAGGACGTACTGTTTCTGTACAGCACGTTGATCCTGAACAACAATATCGCCTCATAGCGCGGGAAAAAGCGGCTGCCGCCCTTTCTGAATATCGCCTCGCGGCGCGGAAAAAGCGGCTGCCGCCTTTTTCCCCTATCGCCTCGCCCGGCAAAGCTCTTTGCCATAGCGCTGCTTTACGACTCCGCCATGATCCTTTCGTAGCTTGCCCGGTCGGTATCTCCCTCCGTGGAGATGCATAGAATGCGGCTTTGCGGGCCGAGTCCCAGCATGTCGCGGAAACGCCGCCCCTCTTCATCATGCAGAAGGGCATGGACAAGGCCGGTCGTGACCGCGCCGCTCTCTCCCGATGTAACAGGCGGCGTCCCCGGCAGAGGGCGCCCCAGAAGGCGCATGCCGCGCTCGGTCACTTCATCCGGGACGGAGGCATAAAACGCCGCCGTATGCCTTAAAATATCCCAGGCAAGCGGATTCGGCTCCCCGCAGGCAAGGCCGGCCATTTCGGTGCGCAGAGCGCCTCCGACCTTGTGAAGGCGTCCGTCCGCAGCCTTTGCGGTCCGGTAGAAGCAGTTCGCCGCATTCGGTTCGGTAATGGTGATGACGGGCGCGGCAGCACCGCAGATATCTGTAAAATAGGCTGCCGTCGCGGCGGCCATGGAGCCGACGCCCGCCTGCAGAAAAATATGGGTCGGCAGAAGGGGCGCAAGCTGCTCCGCCGCCTCTGACGCCATGGTCAGATAGCCCTGCATGATACGGGTCGGGATCTCCTCATACCCGTCCCATGCGGTATCCTGCACCAGAGTGAAGCCCTTCTCAGCAGCCATATCGGCAGCCAGACGAACGGCGTCATCGTAATTTAAGTCCGTGATCCGGGCGTCCGCGCCGAGCTTCCGGATGTTTTCCAGCCTCTCGGCAGAGCTTCCCTCCGGCATAAGGACAAGGCTTTTCACGCCGAGACGCTTTGCCGTCCAGGCTATGCCCCGGCCATGGTTGCCGTCCGTTGCCGTAATAAAGCACATATCCGTTAACTTCCCGTTTGCCGCCGCCTCGGTCAGACGGGGATATAAAATTTCATCAGAAGAAAATCCAATCTTCTTTCCGAGCAGGGCGGCGATCGCGTAGCTCCCGCCGAGCGCCTTGAACGCATTT
>JAZRYN010000125.1:0-16012 GCA_045600745.1 Lachnospiraceae bacterium | reverse complement strand
AAGTGAAGCAGCCCCGTAACCGCAGGCTTGCCGTAAAGCCCCGGCATGCCGCCAAGGACATGCGTCTCGAGCCCCGGCCGGTAAAAAGCGCCGGCTGTCGGCTTCACCCCGACATTGGTGATCGCCGGCATCTTCTCCCCGTCGACCTCAAGCAGAGAAATATAGACGCCGTACGGGGGAACGAGCTTTCCCTCGGGGATGTGCTGATTGGCCGTCGGGATCCCGATCGCCGACCCGATATGTTCCCCGTAGCCGATACGTTCGTCAAAAAAATAAGGGAAGCCAAGGCATTCTGCCGCCTCTTCCATGCGGCCCTGCGAAACGAGCGCCCGGATCCTGGTGCTGCTGATGACGGCACCGCCCCGGTGTTCCTTCGGAATGACCGTCAGTAAAAAGCCAAGCTCCTCCGCACGGCTCTTCAGGTAATTCACATTTCCCTGACGACGGTAACCGAAGCAGCAATCCGGACCGACGACCACAGAGCGCATGCCCAACTGTCCGATCAGGACCTTTTCCAAAAAATCGTCGGCAGACATGCCGCGTATGGCGTCGGTAAACGGGCAGTTTGTCAGACGTTCGATCCCGAACCGCGCTGCCATTGTTTTCTTTTCCAGCGGGGAAAGCAGGTTGTCGGTCTCCGTTTTACCGGTCCGTGTATTTTCGCTGAATGAAAAAAGGATCTTTTTCAGACCGGCTGCCGACTGGCGTTCCATTTCACGGAAGATCATCTGATGGCCGAGGTGCATTCCGTCGAACTTCCCGATCGATACGACGGAGGGACGGGGTTCCCGCACGGATATCTCCGTTTTATCCGGAAGGAGCATAACAAACGGTCTGTAGACGGCTTTTTCCGCACGGTACAATCCGGTCAGGGTCCCGTCCGAACAGAGGACTCTTACCGTATCGCCGTCCTTGTCCGCAGGCATTTCTTCAAAAAAGGATCTTTTCAGCGTGTTCCCGTTCAATGCCGCACTGTCGCCGGAGGCCTTAAGCCGGCGCACCGGATAGTCCTTCAGCAGCGCATCGATCGGAAGCACCGCGTCCGAAAGGCTCCCGGTAAACTTCATCGATTCGATCACACCGAGCGGCAACGCATCACGGAGAGAAAAGCCGTTCGACTCCTCCCTTACCAGCGACTCCATCAGGCCGCCGCAGCCGAGCTTCTGCCCGATATCATGACAGAGCGTACGGATGTAGGTTCCTTTGGAACAGCGCACACGAAGGGTGATCCTCGGCAGGCGGATGTTCAGAATATCTATCGATTCGATATTGATCTCGGTACTCGGGCGCTCAGACTCGATTCCCTGTCTGGCCAGATCGACGAGTTTTTTTCCGCCCACCTTGCGTGCGGAGTACATCGGTGTAAGCTGCATGCTTTTCCCGACAAAAGAGGAAACCGCCTCGCGAATATCTTTTTCCGTGCAGGTGACCAAATGATGAGCGAGCACTTTGCCGCAGGCATCCTGTGTATCCGTTTCCGCACCGAGATACAGCACGGTCTGATAGACCTTCCCGCTTTCGGAAAGCAGGCCGGAAAGCTTGGCCGCTCGTCCGAGCAGAACCGGCAGAACGCCCTCCGCTTCCGGATCAAGCGTCCCGAGGTGGCCTATTTTCTTCTGTCCGATAATTCCGCGAAGCCGTGCAACAACGTCAAAAGATGTATAGCTCTTTTCTTTATTTACGATCAGGACTCCGTCCATGGAATGCCAGGCTCCTCTTCTTCCGGAACAGAAGGCACAGCTTCACCCATTTCGGCAATTTTTGCGTTTTGTGCTGCCATGACCTCGTCGATCTTCTGCGACATTTCCGAGCCGTAGGCAATGGACTGATCCATGATGAAGATGATCTCCGGCGTCAGTCTGAGATTCAAATTGACCGCGACCTCGTGACGGATGAAGCCGGCGGCGCTTTTAAGCGCCGCCCTGGTCACTTCAATAGTGTGTTCATCGCCGAGCACTCTGATGTAGGCCTTGCAGGTCTTCAGATCCGGTGCGACCTGAGCATCCGTGACACTGATCATGACCGGAATACGGGGGTCCTTGACCTCTTCGCGGAGGATTCGGGAAAGCTCACGCTGCATTTCCGCATTTATCCGTTCGTTTTTCACGCTGTGTTTTTTCATATCAATCCTTATGAGTCGGCAGCTTGCGCGGCAGCTCGACCATAGCATAGGCTTCGATCGTGTCGTCCGGCTCGAAGTCACCGAATTTTTCAAAGACAAGACCGCATTCATAACCGGCAGCCACTTCCTTGACGTCGTCCTTGAAACGCTTAAGGGAAGCAAGCGGCCCGTCAAAGAGCTGGTCCTTACCGCGCATTATGCGGCACTTGCAGCCGCGCTGCAGTTTTCCGTCAAGCACGAAGCAGCCGGCGATATTGCCGATGCCGGAGGCTTTGAAGACCTGACGAATGACGGCATGGCCGATCACCTGCTCTTCATATTCCGGCTCAAGCATACCGAGCAGCGCCGCTTCGACATCCTCGATCGCCTTATAAATGACCGAATACAGGCGAACATCAACCTTTTCCTGCTCGGCGATCGAACGCGCCTGTGCATCGGGCTTGACGTTAAAGCCGATAATGATCGCATTGGAAGCCGAGGCCAGTGTGACGTCGGATTCGGTGATATTTCCGGCCGCGCTGTGGATGACCTTTACGACGACCTGATCGTTGGAGAGCTTCTGCAGGCTCGTTTTTACGGCTTCTACGCTGCCCTGCACGTCAGCCTTGACGATCAGGTTCAGCTCCTTCATATTGCCGCTTTGGATCTGATTAAACAGATCATCAAGCGACAGCTTGCTCCGAGTCTCCTCAAGAAGCTTCTTGCGGCCTTCGGCAATGAAGGTTTCAGCATAGCTGCGGGCATCCTTTTCCGACTTGGTGGAGATGAAGACCTCGCCTGCGCCGGGCACACTGGAAAGGCCGAGCACTTCGACCGGCATGCCGGGGGTGGCTTCCTTTACCCGTTCGCCTTTATCATTCAGCATGGCGCGGATCTTACCGTAGCAGCCGCCCGCCGCGGCATTGTCGCCGACATGGAGGGTACCCTTCTGGATAAGGACTGTGGCGACCGGACCGCGCGTAGGGTCGAGCTGTGCCTCGATGACCAGACCGCGGGCGTTTCTCTTCGGATTGGCCTTAAGCTCCTGAACATCGGCAACCAGAAGTACCATTTCCAGCAGATCGGCGATACCGTCGCCGCGTTTGGCGGATACCGGTACGAAAACATTGCTGCCGCCCCATTCTTCGCCGATCAGGCCGTATTCGGAGAGTTCCTTTTTGACCTTATCGATATTCGCGCCGGGCTTGTCGATCTTGTTGATGGCAACAATGATCTCGACTCCGGCCGCTTTCGCATGGTTGATGGCTTCGACGGTCTGCGGCATGACGCCGTCATCCGCCGCAACGACCAGAATGGCGATATCGGTCGCCTGTGCCCCGCGCATACGCATGGCGGTAAAGGCTTCATGACCGGGCGTATCCAGGAAGGTGATTTTCCGTCCGTTGATCTCGGCCATATAAGCCCCGATATGCTGGGTGATCCCGCCGGCCTCGCCCGTGGTCACGTTCGATTTACGGATCGCATCGAGCAGAGAGGTCTTGCCGTGGTCAACATGCCCCATCACGCAGACGACCGGCGGTCTCGGAACCATATCTGCCTCGTCATCTTCGATCTGGTCCTTGAGAAGCTCGGCGATCACGTCGATTTTTTCTTCCTGCTCGGCGATCACGTCAAAGCTGAGTGCGATATCCGCCGCCGCATCATAATCGAGCTCCTGATTAACGGTATAGACCTTACCTTCCAGAAAGAGCTTTTTGATGATCGCCGCAGGCTGCATCTTCATGGCCTCCGCCAGTTCTTTCAAGGTAAGCTTTTCCGGGATCGTGATCGTCTTGATCTGCGGTTCCTTCGTTTCGTTCTTCGCTTCCTTGGCCAGGCGGTCAAGATCCTTTACGCCTTTTCCCTTGGCGGTCTTGCCGCCGGGGCGTCTAAGCTCACCGTCGTTCTTGCTGTAGCGCGAACCGGCGGATTTGGACGCTCCCTGCTGGGTGCGGGTCTGCTTGGTGTTTTTGCCGTTCTTGGAGAGCCCAAGGCCGCCGAAATCCGCTCCGCCGCTGCGCGACCCGGAACCGGCGCGTCCGTTTCCGGCGCCGGCAGGCCGTCTTGTCCGGGAATCATCATCCTTGTCTTTGGCAAAGGCTCCCGAAGTGCCGCGCGTACCGAAGCCGCCCTGACGCTGAGAAAAGCCTGTCCCGGCATTACCGGAATGATACGCTCTGGTCTCGCCGTTTGCGTTCTGCGTATAAGCGCCTCTTCCCGACTGAGAAAAGCGTCCCTGACCGCCCTGTCCGCCACTGCGTCTTCCGTCGGGGCGGGTTCCGTTTTTCATCGCTTCGCGGCGTTCCTTCTGCTGCTGGGCAAGGCGCTCGGAACGGTCCTTCGCTTCCTGCTCAGCCTGGCGGACCCTGGTCATATCCACAAAACGTCTGATCGTCTTGGGCGGTTCTTCCGGTGCCGCAGGCTTCGTCGCGGGGGCTTCTGCCGCTTTTTCAGGCACGGTCTCCTTTGCCGCAGGGACTTCAGCCCCTGCGGCCGTCTCAGCGGCGTTCGCTTTCGCTTCCGTTTTGGATTCAGCCTTTTTCTCTGCCGTTTTCCCGGCAGCCTTTTCGGCCGCTTTTTCCGGCTTGGCCTCGGGCTTTACGGTCTTTACCGGTTCGGCATCCGCTTTCCCGGCTCCGGCCGTTGTCGTTTTGGCCTTTGCTTCTGTCACAGGCTTTTCTTCGGAAGCCGGTTGCTTCTTTGCCGCCGGAGCGGCAGCGCTTGTCTGCGCGGAAGCAGCGGCCGGCTTCTTCGGCGCCGCCGGCGTCTGCGGGCGGAGCTTCAGGCTGTTTTGCTGGCTGTTCTGCGTATGAAAGACCACGCTCCATTTTTTCTTCTTCGGCTTGTCGCTGTCGTCAGAAGCGTTCGTATTGATATTCTTTTCATTCTCCATGCTTTAATCTCCCTGCTTAACGTTAAGTCCTTCTGCAGTCTGCCTTATGGCATTTGCCAGTCCCTGATCCAGAACCGCCACACATGAGCGTTCTTCTTTTCCAATGGCATGAGCCAGTTCCCTTTTATCGCTGAGATACAGAACCGGACAATGCCTTGCTCGACATAGATCATTCAGCTTTTTCTTCGTCCCGGCCGACGCATCGTCGGCGATGATCAGAAGATGAGCTTTTCCGCTTCGTAAAGCCTGTTCGGCCAAAAATCCTCCGGATGCGGTCTTGCCCGCCTTCTCGGCAATTCCGATGAGTCCCATGATCTTTTTTTCAGACAAGGCCGCTCACCTCCGCGATCAGCGCCTTCAGCGCTTCCCCCGGCACCTTAGTGCGAAAGGCACGATTAAGAGCTTCTGTCCGGAAGGCCTTTTCCAGACAGGCCGCATCCCGACAGACATAAGCGCCTCTTCCGGCAGCTTTTCCGCCGGGGTCCACATGGTATTCGCCTTCCGGCGTATGCACGATGCGGACAAGGTCTTTCTTATCCTTTACCGCCCGGCAGCCGATACAGCTGCGCTGAGGCATCTTACGTTCTCTCATCCGGCTCCTTACGCCTCCTCCTCGGGAAGATCCGCTGTCTCTTCCTCTTCGGCCGCATCGCGGCTGTAATCGTCAATATAGCCGATCTCCTCAAACAGCCCTGACTCGCGCGCCTCTGTCTCGCTCTTGATATCGATCTTGTACCCGGTCAGCTTGGCAGAAAGTCGGGCATTCTGGCCGGCTCTGCCGATGGCAAGGGAAAGCTGGAAATCCGGCACGATGACAAGAGCTTCCTTTTCCTCATCGTCAGCAAGCACGCAAATGACCTTTGCCGGACTGAGTGCGTTTTCGATCAGCTCGGCAGAGTTATCGCTCCAGTGAATAATATCGATCTTTTCTCCGTTCAGCTCGTCCACAACGGCGTTCACACGAACCCCGTTAAGGCCGACACAGGCGCCGATCGGGTCTACGCCCTCATCATAGGAGACCACGGCCATCTTCGTGCGGGAGCCGGCTTCGCGGGCAATCGCACGGATCTCGACGATCCCCTGCTGGATCTCCGCGACCTCTGCTTCGAAAAGTCTTTTTACAAGGTCGGGATGAGTACGGCTGACCAGAATGTGCGGGCCGCGCGGAGTGTCTTTGACCTCAAGGATCAGCACCTTGAGCCGTTCGGTCGGGCGGTAATTTTCGGTCTTTACCTGTTCATTTTCGGGCATAATGGCATCAGCCTTGCCCAGATTGATGTTGATATTTTTCCCGATGTGGCGCTGTACAACACCGGTGATGATCTCATGTTCACGGGAATTGTAGCGGTCATAGACCGACTTGCGCTCCTCCTCGCGCAGCTTCTGGAGAATCACATTTTTAGCATTCTGCGTGGCGATACGGCCAAAGCTTTCGGAACGGATGTCCTCGCGGACCACATCACCGGGCTGATAAACGGCGTTAAGCTTTTGGGCCTCCTCCAAAGAGATCTCGAGTGCGGGATCTTCGACCTGTTCCACAACGGTTTTTTCCGCATACATATCATAATCGCCGGTCTCTCTGTCCATGTGGACATGGATATTGTCCGCCTTGCCAAAATGGTTTTTGCACGCGGTAAGCAGGGAGTTTTCGATCGCCTCCATAATTACCTCGCGGCTGATATCCTTTTCCTTCTCCAAGACAGTTAACGCATCAATGAGTTCCTTGTTCATTTTCCGGTTTCCTCCGTTGTTTGATCCCTATATCAAAAGTCCGTAAAATCGATGTACGGTCTTGCCAGAGAAATATCTCTTCTGGCAATCGTCTTTTTAGCGCCGCCGTCCGGCACGATCGTTACCGTGTCGGCATCAAAGGCGTCAAGCACGCCGACATATTCTTTTTGTTTATCCGCATCTGCCTTAAACAGACGGATCTCGATCGTGCTTCCGATCACTCGCGAATAGTCTCTGTCCTTCTTAAACGGTCTGAGCATCCCGGGGGAGCTCACCTCGAGCGTATAGGCCTCGTCTATAAAATCGGCCTTATCCAGCTCAGCCTCCCAGGCCCGGCTCGCCAGCTCGCAGTCATTGATCTTGATGCCGCCCGCTTTATCCAGGTAGGCGCGGAGGTATCTCGTCTGCCCCTCCTTAACGTATTCCACATCCACTAACTCAAAGCCGTTAGCTTCACAAATCGGGATGAGCAGCTCCTCCGCCCGTCTTTCGCAGTCTTCCTTTCGAATCAATCCAATACCCCTTTACAAAACGGAAAGAGTGGTTTTTGACCACTCTTTCAACTCAATCAACACTCAACACCGCTATTATAAAAGCCTTTTACGGATTAATCAAGCCTTTTTTGCGCAAATTTTTGGTTTTTTTTGCATTTTTTCGCCTATTTTGCCCATCCGCGGGTCGCTGCAACGGCTTTTTCCCATCCGCGCAGCTCCTTCTGCCGTCTTTCCTCGTCCATGCAGGGTTCAAAGACCCGGTCGATCGTCCGGTTTCTGATGACGTCCTCCCGGCTCTCCCAGAAGCCTGTGGCAAGACCGGCCAGGTAAGAAGCCCCCATTGCCGTCGTCTCCACACAGCCGGGACGGCGAACGGCCGTGTCAATGATATCGGCCTGGAACTGCATCAGAAAATCGTTTTTACAGGCGCCGCCGTCTACCTTAAGGGCAGACAAATGGATCCCCGAATCCTTTTCCATGGCATGCAGCACATCGTTTGTCTGAAATGCGAGCGATTCAAGCGTAGCGCGGATAATATGATTGCGGTTAACGCCCCTTGTCAGCCCGACGATCGCGCCCCGTGCATAAGGATCCCAGTAAGGCGCACCAAGGCCGGTGAAGGCCGGCACAACATAACAGTCGTTTGTATCCGGCACTTTTCGCGCAAAATATTCGGAATCCGGCGCCGAGTCCACAAGCTTCATTTCATCACGGAGCCATTGAATGGCCGCTCCGGCTACATAAACCGAACCTTCAAGAGCATATTCCACCTTTCCGTCAAGTCCCCAGGCAATGGTCGTCAGCAGACCGTTCTCCGAAAAAATCGGCTTTTCACCGATGTTCATCAGCATGAAGCAGCCTGTGCCGTAAGTGTTTTTGGCTTCCCCCGGAGCAAAGCAGGTCTGACCGAACAAGGCCGCCTGCTGATCGCCTGCTGCACCGGCGATTTTGATCGGTCCGCCAAACAGCTCGGGGGCGGTAGTTCCGTAGACGCAGCTGGAAGGGAGGACCCGGGGGAGAATGCTCATAGGAACGCCGAGGATCTCACAAAGTTCTTCATCCCATTCCAGGGTATTGATATTAAACAGCAGGGTCCGGGACGCATTGGAATAGTCCGTGACGTGCACCCTTCCGCCGGTCAGCTTATAGATCAGCCAGCTGTCAACCGTACCGAAGGCGAGCTTTCCTTCCTCCGCAAGCGTTCTTGCTCCTTCCACATGATCAAGGATCCAGCGGATCTTGGTGCCGGAAAAATACGGATCGATCACAAGACCGGTCTTGCTCCGGAAGGTCTCCGTAATGCCAGGACGGCTTTTTTTCAGCTCCTCCGTATAATCGGCCGTTCTTCTGCACTGCCAGACGATCGCACGGCTGATCGGTTCCCCGGTTTCTTTATTCCACAGGATCGTCGTCTCACGCTGGTTGGTGATGCCGATCGCCGCTATGTCCGTGCAGACCGCGCCGATATTGGCCATAGCCTGTACGGCAACATTAAACATGGTGTTCCATATCTCGTCCGCGTCGTGCTCGACCCAGCCGGGTTCCGGGAAAAACTGGGTAAATTCACGCTGCGCAATGCTGCAGATCTCTCCGTTCTTATTAAACAGGATACAACGGTTGCTTGTGGTTCCGGCATCTAATGCCATAACATATTTGGCCATGTACAGCCTCCTTCGGTAAAATACACTGACGGGTCAGACAACAAAAGGCAGAGAGCATACAAATGTCCCTGCCTTTCCGGTCACTCTTCTGTTTTGGCGGCAGCCTGCGGAAGGCCGAAATGCTCCCGCACCAGTCCTTCCACCTCATCCATAACCTCGGGATGGGCTTTTAAATACAGCTTGGTATTGTCGCGTCCCTGACCGATACGGTTCCCTTGATAGGAATACCAGGCGCCGCTTTTCTCAATGATGCCGACCTTGGCCGCCAGGTCAAGAATATCGCCCTCACGCGAAATGCCTGTTCCGAACATGATATCGAATTCGGCTTCCTTAAACGGCGGTGCGACCTTGTTCTTTACGACTTTGACACGAACATGGTTGCCGATCAGCTCACCGCCCTGCTTCAGGGACTCGACACGCCGTACATCGAGCCTGACCGAACTGTAAAATTTAAGTGCACGGCCGCCGGTCGTCACCTCCGGATTGCCGAACATCACGCCGACCTTTTCCCGCAGCTGGTTAATAAAGATGACCACGCAGCCGCTTCGGCCGATCGCCGCCGTAAGCTTCCGGCAGGCCTGACTCATCAGTCTTGCCTGCTTGCCCATCTGCGCGTCGCCCATATCGCCGTCGATCTCATCCTTCGGAACGAGAGCCGCCACCGAGTCAATGACGACAACGTCCATCGCGCCGGAACGCACCATGGTCTCCGCGATCTCCAACGCCTGTTCGCCGTTGTCCGGCTGTGAAACATAGAGATTATCCACATCGACCCCGATCGCCTTCGCGTATTTCGGATCAAGCGCGTGTTCGGCATCCACAAAGCCCGCAATGCCGCCCAGCTTCTGGGATTCGGCAATCACATGAAGGGCCAGCGTCGTCTTGCCGCTTGATTCCGGTCCGTAGATCTCGATAATGCGTCCGCGCGGGATGCCGCCGAGGCCGAGGGCAAGGTCAAGGGAAATGGAACCGGTGGGAACGGTCTCGATATTCATGGCAGTATTGTCGCCGAGTCTCATAATAGAACCCTTGCCGTAATCCTTCTCGATCGAGGCAACGGCTGTTTCCAAAGCTCTTAATTTGTCTTCCTGATTCATGGTTCCTCCGTTCGAACTTACGTTCGATTAACTGTATCGTATGATATTTTCCCGATCCTGTCAAGTCCTGTTTTCCGATTTTTCATATTTTTACATGAAAACAGGAAAACGACCCTCGTCATCTCCCTGTTTCACTTTACACGAATAAGCGCGGTCTTGTCAATCAGTTATTCTCCTCGTTTGTTACATGAACGTGGGTGTACAAATGCTCCATGCAGTATTCCCTGGAGCCGGCGCATTTGCTGCAGTAGCGGAATTCCAGTTCCGGGTCATCCAGTTCCGTTCTGCCGCAGACCGCGCAGCGATGCCTCGCGCCGCCGTTCCGGTTAAGCGGTTCCGCCTCCTTTATCTGCTGTTTGAACTGTGACCGGCGGACAAATTGCTTGACCCGGAGGATCGGCTTCCGCAGAAAGATAAAGAATATCGCCACATTGACAAGGCTGGCAAGGACACTGCACCGGACCGTCCAGTCGCCGGCGATCATTTCATAGGCCATGATGGCAAGATAGAACACCGCCAGATATTTCGCCTTGACCGGGAGGATCATATACAGATAGAAGGTCATGTCCGGCACCGTCATGGCAAAGGCGAGCAGGAAGGACATATACAGGCTCTCCGTCCCGAACAGCAATATTCTGTGTCCGATCAGCCAGATCGCCAGCGCCATGATCTCATTGGCAAGCATACCGATAAAGACATAAAGATTAAAATAAAACGTTCCCCACATCCGCTCAAGATTGGTCCCGAGAGAATAAAAGATAAAGCATTCCAGCAGAAACCAGAGGATCTGTGAGGACGGCGGATACATGATATACGTAACGAGGCGCCATATCTCGCCGTGAAGGATCCTTTCCCAGTTCAGGCTCAGATACATCTCATAAAAGCCCGGCCGCAGCTGGACGAGCACAAAGCCTCCGATATAAAGGACGATCAGGTAGACCATCAGATTTTTTATCGCGAAACGGCCGAATTTCCGTTCAAATTTGTCCAAAGAATTCTGTCTCCTTCTGCTTATGCCTTTTTATGCGCCTATATTATAGAAAAATGCTCGTTTCTTGTCAAATGTTTTGCTTGACAGAAAACCGCAAAGCCGCTAAAGTATAGCTGCAAGTCGGAAAGACCCGTGTCTTCTTTTCGGCAGGCGCCTACCGAATGGCGGACCAACCCACCGTCTGACGGAATATGATGCGGAGGATAAGAACAATTGGCTAACATCAAATCTGCGAAGAAGCGTGTTCTCGTCGGCGAGCGCAATGCTCAGCGCAACAAGGCGATCAAGTCCCGCGTGAAGACCTACGTCAAAAAAGTTGACGCTGCTGTCGAAGCCGGCGACAAAGCCGCTGCTGTGGCAGCCCTTAAGGAAGCCGAGATCGAATTGAAGAAGGCGACCTCGAAGGGCGTGTATCACAAGAACACCACTTCACGTAAAGTTTCCCGTTTGACCAAGCTGGTCAACAAGATGGCCTAGGAGCAACACCCTCTGTTCCCGAAACATCATGGATATCCAAAAGGAGGAACCCGTCAGGGTTCCTCTTCAATTTCTGTTTCTTTTCTTGCGGAAGGCTTCAGCATATTCTGCATAGCTACAGTCCCCTCCAGCACCTCCAGCGAGTGAAACTGCCTTTCGATAAAGTTCTGCTTCATTTGTTCGACCGCGTGTGCAAATTCCTTTTCAGCCGTTTCTTCAAGCGTAAAGCGGAACAGCTTTTCCTGCGGCGACGAAAGCACGTAGTGCCATGCCTTTAAGCAAGGCGCGGACGTTTTGCTTTTCGGCTCGTTATAATACTCCCCCTCGAGCTGCATCGCCTTCAGCTCGAAAACGCGCCGGATGAGCGGTCGGGAAAGCCGTTCGTTTTTCAGCGCTCTGAAAGCAAAAAAAAGGAGCTTGACCAGTTCCGTCCCGTCCAGATTTTCTCTGGCATAGTAATCGCTCAGCTCCGCAAAATAAGAGGCATAGCAAAGCGCCTCCATGTCCTGCGCCACCCAGTCGAAATGTTCGGTAATATGGGCGCTTTTAAGCGAATAGGCACTCCGTCCCTCGTTTAGCTCGAAGCTTCCGAAGGCAAAAAGGACCGCTGCGCCGATCAGCGGGCTGCTCGGTCTTCTCGCCCCGCGGGCAAATACACTGATCTTGCCGCATTCGCGCGTCAAAAGAAGCAGTCTTTTATCATATTCCCCGATCGGCATGGTGCTGAGCACGATGCCGTCGGTTTTCAGAGAATCCTTCATGAGCTCTCCCCGTGCTCCGCCATTACGGCTTTGCCGAATAGCCGAAGCCCCTCAGCTGGTTCATATCGTTGCGCCAGTCCCTTCGCACCTTGACCCAAAGCTTCAGATTGATGTGGGTATCCATCAGCGCCTCGATCTCCAGGCGGGCCTCCGTTCCGATCTTCTTCAGCATGCTTCCTTTTTTGCCGATAACAATGCCCTTATGGGATTCCTTCTCGCAAATGATCGCCGCTTCAACGTCGAACAGACCGTCCGGCCTTTCCTTCATGCGTTCGACCTCGACCGCGATCCCGTGCGGGACCTCGTCCGATAGATTACGAAGCGCTTTTTCCCGAATGATCTCCGCGGCGATCTGGCGCATCGGCTGATCGGTCAGCGTATCCTCGTCAAAATACATCGGCCCCTCCGGCAGCTCGTCAAAAATCGTCTGAAGCAGCTGTTCAAGATTTTCTTCTTTCAGGGCCGAAACGTGCAGGACTCCGGCAAAGGGATATTCGGCAAGGAAGGCGGCTTCGCAGCGATCGATCTCCTCCGCCGAAGCGGTGTCGATCTTGTTGATGACCAGATAGACCGGCGTTTTAACTCCGCTGAGCTTATCCCTCACGAAAGCCTCTCCGTCGCCGAAATAGGCGGACGGCTCGGCCAGCCAAAGAATCAGGTCCACCTCCTTAAGCGTTGACTGCGCCACGGAGATCATATAGTCGCCGAGCCTATTCTTCGCATGGGTGATGCCGGGGGTATCAAGAAAAACGATCTGCCCGCGCTCATCGGTATAGACTGTCTCGATGCGGTTTCTGGTCGTCTGCGGCTTTTCCGAGGTTATGGCGATCTTCTGTCCGATCAGATGATTCATCAATGTCGATTTGCCGACATTCGGTCTTCCGATCAGTGTAACAAATCCCGAATGAAATCCGTTCATCATGGCTCCTTACAGCATTTCCGTATGACGGAACAGAGATTTCTCGGCTTCGATTCCGGTAACCGAACCGAAGACGCAGAAATTGTCCTGCTCAAGAATCGCCCGCACGTAAGGGCTTAAGGCACGCAGCGCTTCCGGCGTGCAGGCAAGCGCCTCATCCCGCTCCTTCTGGATATCCTCCTGCGTAATGCCGGAGAGCCAGAGCTTAAAATCGCCCGAGCCCTTAAGAGAAGGCGTAAGCGGCATATCAAGCCCGCCGCCGACTGCGGAAATAATAAAGCCGTCGACCGCTTCCTGAGTCAGATCAAGCTTTTCCAGCCATTCCGGAATGGCCTCATAGACGGCTTTCGTAGCGCCGACGTTCGGATCGCGGTAAGAAACAAGATAAGCGTTGCCGCTCATCGGGAAGCGGCACATGCAGCCATAGGCTCCGCCGAGCACACGCACCGACTGCCAGAGATAACCTGACGAAAGCGCCGAACGCAGAATAAGCAGCGCACCGGTGTAAGCGCCTGCCGAAAGAAAGCTGCCGCTTAACGCCACGTACCCGACGGAGCCGCTGGTCATGATGCCTTCATTTTTCCTCTCGGGCGCGGGGAGCGAAAAGCACTTCCGCTCATCCTCCGGGAAAGCGCGGACAAAGTCCTCCATCAGGGCCTTTACTTCCGGCCAGGCCTGCTCCTCCGAAGTCACATTAATGAGCATTCCGTTTTTTTTGTATATCCGGGCGGAAGCATCCGCTACCGCTGCCGAAACGGCAGCCTTTTCATCTTCGAAGCGGTCTTCCTGTTCCGCAATGAACCGGTAGAAATCAAGCCCGCTCGTCATTTCGGCAAAAAGCGCCTTTTCATCATAATAAGAGGACGAGCGCTTTACGGCGGAAAGATGGCCGCTTCCGATCAGCGACTGCCGCGTACCGCTGACGGTTTCCGAGAGGATCTCTCTCAGGCGCTTATCGTCGTCAAAGCGTGAGGTCAGAAGGATCTCCTTCAGCAGCTCAAGGGCAGGCGTCAGTTTTTCATGGAGCACCTTTACGCTGACCGCTGCCATGGGCCGCCACGAACCGTCATGATAAGAGGAAATGTTTTCCAGGGAGAAGGTGATGCCCCCGGTCAGTTCCATGCCGAGATCGTATAGCTCACGGTAATCGTGCGCATCGGTCGAGACTTGATTAAAGCAGGCTTTATACAGGCCCAGCCAGTGGATCATCTCGGGCGAAATGTTTTCAAGCGGGAAGAAAAACTGAAGGTAATCGATTCCGGAGGTGTTATCCGAACGGTGCACCACCTTTACGCCGCTCACCACGTCTTCTTCGTTGGCGATCCGGCGGGCAAGGCGGGGAAGGTCGTCTGCCGCGATCTTGGGGACAGAAGCAAGCGCCTCTTCGGTATCGGGGGTCTCCTGCCAGGCCTTAAGCGCGGCAGAGCTTTCCGCCAGCCTCCTTCTCTCCTCCGGCGTCAAAGAAGCTTTATACCAAGCCAGCTTTTCCTTAAGCGCCGCCTCATCGCGCTCCGTCTTACCGGGCTCAGGAATCATTTCGAGAAGCGAGCAATGCGGATTGTCGATCAGGAGCCGGCGGATCAGCGATTCGAAATAGCCCTTGTCCGCATTTTCCCGGAAGAAGGCGTAATCACTGTCATAACGAAGCGGACGGAAGGGGTCCTGATAATCGTAGAGCCAGTTCCGAAGTATCTCGAGGCAGAACACCAGCCCCTTGGAGATGCCGCCGAAGTCGGCTTCTCTTGTCTGAAATTCACTGTTGCTGATCGCCGCCTTCAATGCACTGCGGTTCAGCCCGTCAGACGCCAGCTGCTCAAGCGTTTTTTTGACCGTTTGTTCAAACGCCGCCAGCTTCCCGGCAGGCGCATCCTTAGCCATGACCGAAAAATAAGGCTGCAGGACCTCTGCCGTACTGCTGCCGGAAATATCCTTGCCGAGCCCTGCGTCAAGCAGTGCCTGGCGAAGCGGCGCTCCGGGAGCATCAAGCAGGACCTGTTCAAGAATACCGAGTGCCGACTGGGTCCTGATATCGTCAGCGGTTCCGGTCACCCACTGCATCGCATAGTACGAGCGATCCTCCGCACTCTCCTCCGGCCCCACAGGATAGTTCAGACTGAGAGAGTGCTTTTCTCGGAACGGCTTTTGTGGCGTCAGGGCCGAATCGACCGGCTCGGATGAATAGGCGGCAAGATAAGCTTCGTCGATAAACCGCAGCCGCTCATTCATATCGCAGTTTCCGTACAGATAGATCCATGAATTGGAGGGATGATACAGCTTTTTGTGAAAGTCACAGAAGGCTTTATAGGAAAGTGTCGGTATCGCATCCGGCGAGCCGCCCGACTCGTAACCGTAAGGAGTATCCGGAAACAGGCTCTGCTTGGCATAGCGCTCCAGGATCTCGTCAGGCGACGAAAAAGCCCCCTGCATCTCACTGTAGACAACGCCGTTCAGATGGATCTCCGACTCCTCGCTTTCCAGTTCGAAGCGCCAGCCCTCCTGACGAAAAATACGTTCATCGCGGTGCAGCAGCGGATGCAGGACCGCATCAAGATAAACGTCCATCAGATTGGCGAAGTCCTTATCATTGCAGCTGGATACCGGATAGACCGTCTTGTCCGGGTAGGTCATCGCATTCAGAAAGGTATTCGGGGAGGTCTTCAAAAGCTCAACAAAAGGATCCTTTACCGGAAATTTGTCACTTCCGCAAAGGACCGAATGTTCCAGGATATGGGTCAGGCCGCTGTTGTCGACGGGCGGCGTCCGAAAAGCGATCGCGAAGGTCTTATTCGGGTCATCCGCCGGCAGGCAGATGATCCTTGCGCCGGTCTTCCGGTGACGCAGCTCATAGCCGCATAGCTTCAGCTCCTTCAGCGAGGATTCCCGGAGG
>JAZRYN010000124.1:0-6062 GCA_045600745.1 Lachnospiraceae bacterium | reverse complement strand
TTTGGGCAGGGGGAGCAGGGGCAGGCGCTGTCTGGGCGGGGTGATCGTCATCGGCTTCCTTGCTGTGCTTTACGATGGCTCCGGTCAGGGCGTCGACGTTATAATCGTATTCATAGGCGCCGGCCTTGAATTCGATCTCGTAAACGGCGGCGCCGTGCTCGCGGTCAAGCTCGCAGTCGTATTCGCGGATATCGTTTTCGCTTACCCCGGCATGCTTAAGGGCGGCCGCCTTCGCCGCGGCTTCACCGATATAGGCAGGTGCGGCGGGCTTCGTTTGGGCAGGGGGAGCAGGGGCAGGCGCTGTCTGGGCGGGGTGATCGTCATCGGCTTCCTTGCTGTGCTTTACGATGGCTCCGGTCAGGGCGTCGACGTCATAATCGTATTCATAGGCGCCGGCCTTGAATTCGATCTCGTAAACGGCGGTGCCGTGCTCGCGACCAAGCTCGCAGTCATATTCGCGGATATCGTTTCCGCTCACCCCGGCGTGCTTAAGGGCGGCCGCCTTCGCGGCGGCTTCACCGATATAGGCGGGTGCGGCGGGCTTCGTTTCGGGAGAGGTCTCAGCGGGAGAGGTCTCAGCGGGAGAAGTCTCCGCGGGAGAAGTCTCAGCGGGAGAGGTCTCGGCGTGGCTGCTTTCACCGGAAGGGGGATCGTCAGAAGGGCCGGGAGCGATATCGTCCGCGGCTTCCTTCTCGGCCTTCACGACCGCCCCGGTCTTAGCATCGATATCGTACTCGTATTCAAAGCCTTCGGCATCGAAATCCACTTCATAGACCATGACGCCGTGTTCAAGGTCAAGCTCGCATTTGACCTTCGTCACCTTTTCCGCACTTACGCCGGCGTGGCCAAAGGCGGCTTCCTTCGCGGCCTGTGCGCCGATATAGGAAGAGGCGCTGGCCGTGCCGATCGACTCGATGCTCTCAAGTTTCGTTGCGCCCGACTCGGAAATGAGATTCAGCTCATTGATCGTCAGCGGAGCCAGATCGGCAAAGGTATAGAGGGCGTTCTGCCGGATGATCTGCTTGATCAGCACCGCCTTGCCCACGGTCATTCCGTACTGACTCGCGAGCTGCTTGATCTCGCTGTCGTTCGTGACCGTTTGTCCCAGCACGGCGCCGGAGACATTTCCGCTCTCCAGAATGGCGTTGATCTCAGACATCAGCCTTGACTGCATATCATGCCCGGCAGCGGAATCGTTGTTATCGACACTGACGAGAATGGAGTTTGCGGCGTTGCTGATATAGCCGTTGCGGAGCATGGAGCCGATCAGTGCATTGACGGTTACGTCGAGACCACTTCCGGAGAAATCCATGCTTCCGACAATGATCTCCGCTTCTTCGTTGAGCGGCTTAACCTCCAGTACCTTTTCGTTCTTATTGACCTGGATCTCAATGCTCGGATTGACATCCAGCATGATCGTGGCAGCGATCGCCCGGGTTCCCCGGTAAAGGCTCATGCCGCCGATGCCGCCGAAGACAAGCAGCAGAGCTGCGGCCATGCCGGCGATATATTTTGCCAGGGGTCTTTTTTTTGTTTTTTCCTGCATTACGATGATCCGTCCTTTCTGCGTGTCGCAGTCCGAGAGGACAGATTCCAGAATATCCGGAGCAATGTTCCGATAAGATGCTTTGATCCTGCTTTCAAGCTCATGCCTGCTCATGTTATCTATCCTCCTTCTTGAGCATGACCCTCATTTTTTTGAGAGCCCGGTGATATTTTGAAAGGACTGTGGATAAAGGCCGGTCCATGAGCTCCGCGATCTCCCGGTGCTTTAAGCCCGACAGCACATGCAGCAGCAGGATCTCCCGCTCATCGTCCGCCAGACCGCGCAGGCAATGCCCGAGCACGATCCGGTCTTCTTCGGAAATGCCGTCGTTTGCCTCAAGATAACGCTCCCAGTCTTCTTCGGGAATGTCAGAAAAACGGCTGCGGCTGCGAAGCTCGCTTAAGCAGAGATTTCTCGTGATCGTGAAGATCCAGGCCATCGGTTTCCCGGCGGGCACATAGCGATGAGCGTTCTGGTAGATGGTCAGGTAGCAGTCATGCAGAACGTCTTCGGCGTCGTGCGTATTTTTCAGAATGGAAAGCGCATAGCCGTATACGGCGTCTTTCGTGCGGAGATACAGTTGCTCCAGTGCGGTGTGAGCACCGGTTCGGGCGATATCGGAGATGAAGCGGTCGACTTCTTCCATCTCAGATATGCGGCTGATTGTTGACGTCAAAGCAATCATGGCATATCCTTCCTTTCATCATAGTAACGCGCGAAGGAGCGGTTTTATTGCCGCATAAGAAAAAATTTTTGTTGCCAGATGTGGGTACAGAGTTGTCACAACAAGCGGTTGGTAAACCGCGTTTTTAGCACGAACGTTATACAATATATTTCGTCAGAGTTCCTATCAGAACGCAAAGCCCACCGGCAATCCGAGAGCCTAACATAGCTTTCTTTTCATCATAGCTATATCTTTCGGGATAAACAGGGTCTATGAGAAGCATGAGGCCGCACAAGATCCAAGCGGCATTCGAGAAAAGCCTTTATGAAAGATAAGGGCAAGTATATTTCCCAGAACGATAAGTATAATACCAAGCGTAACTTGCATTTTGAATGTGATTTTCTTCATAGCCATTTCTCCTTAACAAAGAACGATAACAAATTTAAGAATAATAACGGAAATTAACGAAGAGCGATCATCTCTTTCTCGGTTTTGTCCTGAATGAATTTTCTGAATTCTTCTGCGGTTCCCCCTGTGAGATGTTTTTTATCATAGACCTGTGCGTGACTTGGACTGAAAATAAAAATGAAAAAGTCTTTTGTCTCCGCAAGTGCTCCGATTTTGTCATATGACCATTCCGTATTTCCCATTTCTGTTTCTGAATAGTAAGCATTATCGCGGAAGGTCGCTTTTGATTTCTCCGTTCCCTTTAACATACGCTTTCTGGCAATATATCCGTTCAGGCTATCCTCGAAAACCAGAACGATGAACAACGCCAAGATCACCAGGCAGGTGATGATCGTTTTGAGATCAAGAGAGAAAGCCTTATCTCCTATCGGAAGGGCAAGCAGCACGCCTAAGCTAACGACGATCCAGCCGAATATATGGCTTCGTCGGCTATGCTTTCTTCTCAAAGTTTTTCGCAAGGCTCGCGCCATAGTCGCAGTTGCTTTTTGCCCGTATTCGGTTTCAAATACAAATTCCATAGTAACCCCCTTCAGCCAGATCCGTGATTTTTCTGTCTGTGTTCAAGCCTGAAATCATTTCACGCCGTTCTTTCACAAGGTACGATCCCACAAGTGATAAGTTCTGCCGTATTTTTCCCTTTTACAGCCTGCCCCTTTGGTGCGGGTTTGGCCGGTTTATAAAAAAATTCCTGTTTTCTTCAGAAGAATCATCCGTTTCCCTTGAACATGTCGGCCACTTCACTGATGGTGACGAAAGCGCGGGGATCGGTCAGCTTCACGATATCCCGGGTCCGGGCGATCTGAAAGCGGTTGACGACAAAATAAACAATGGTCTTTTCGGCATTTGAAAAGCCGCCGACAGCATCGATCTTTGTGGTGCCGCAGTTAAATGCCGTCATCAGCGCTTTGCTGATCTCCTCGGGCTTTTCGGTGATGATCATGACCTCCTTTGAACGGTCAATGCCTTCCACGATAAAGTCTATGGTCTTGAGCCCCGCGGCATAGGTAACGATGGAATATAATGGCAATATCCAGCTGCTCATGATGAGCCCGCAGATGATATAGAGGATCACGTTGTAGACCATGACAAAGGTGCCCACGGAAATGCCAAGCCTCCCCGCGAATATGGCTGCCATGACTTCGATGCCGTCGATGGCGCCTCCGCTGCGCAGGGTAAGACCGCTTCCTACACCGGAGATGATCCCGCCGAACAGGGCGCACAGAAGGAGATCCTGCCCGGCAAGTGGGGAGGCCATAGTGACGTCAAGAGGCAGAACATCGGTGATCAGCCAGGTCATCAGGGCGTAGACGGCAACGGCAAAAACCGAATACAGCGTAAAGACAGCTCCCTGCTTTTTGAAGCCGAACAGGAAAAGCGGCAGGTTAAGCAGGAGAAGGAAGAAAGAAAGCGACAGCCACTCGGGTGTGATCTGCGACAGGAGGATGGAAGTGCCGGAGATCCCGCTGTCGTACAGCTTGACCGGGGCAAGAAATACCGTTACGCCGAATGCGTTGATGCTGCCTGAAAGAAGCAGCAGGAGAAGATTCTGCCAGCGAAGGCCGCTTAGCGCGGCAGGCTTTTGTTTCATCAATATTTTCCTCATCTGTTAATAGTCGGGCAGGATGATCTTTTTCGACAACAGCTCATAGGCCAGCTGACCCGGCGTTTCGTGCCCGGTGCGGTTCAGCATCTGTGTCAGATGGTATTTTACCGTCCGTTCGGTGATCCCGAGCCGCGCGGCGATCTCCGCATAGGAATACCCCTTTGCCTTCAGCTTGATGACTTCGAGTTCCCGTTCGGTAAAGGAGACGTTTTCCGCGCAGCCAATCTTGATCTTCGGCGTATGGTCGGGATAAACGATCTTGCCCTCCATGACCTGATCCATCACGCGCAGCAGGTCGCCCGGCTCATTTTCCTTGTACCAGAAGCCTTCACAGCCGGCCTCCTTCGCCTTTCGGATAAAGCTGTGCTCCGGCATGGAGGTGACGATAATGATCTTTATGTAGGGCCTTTTCTTTTTGATCTGCGCGGCGGCGACAAGCCCGCTGGCGTCGTCTGCCGTGCAGACGTCCATCAGCACCAGATCGATTTTTGAGATCTCGCAGCAGAGCACGGCGCTTTCCGCGCTCTCGAGCTCCTGCCGGATGACATAGCGCTCCTGCCCGGAAAGGGCGGATTTCATATAGAAGCGGGACTGCATGGAATCATCGACGATGAGGACCTGTGTCGGCATTGTGTCTTTTCCTTTCTTTTTTCGGGGCTGAGCGGCGCCACCTTATCAGTCCGGCTTTAGACGGACAAAGAATTCGTTTTCCCGTGCGGGAAGATGGATGGAGATCTTTATTCCTTCTTCGGCGGTGACGTTCATTCGGCCCCCGGCTTGTTCGATCTCCTGACGCAGGGAGGACAGTCCGCCTCCCTCGGTCAGCTGTCCGGGCCTGGCGCTGCCGTTGTCCGAAATGAAAATGTCAAAGCCGGCGCCGCCTCTTTTCGTTTCGACAAGGAGCGTATCCGCTTCGGCGTGGCGGACGGCGTTGATTGCGGCTGTCCGGACGGCGTCTCGGAATATCCGGGCGTGCAGCGGGCGGCAGGGCATGGGGCCCTCGTGCTTGACGGTGCAGCCGAGCTGCGCGATCAGCCGCAGCTGTTCGCGGAAGGCGCGCAGGCCGCTTTCGCCGGGGGCGGCGTCCTCATAGGTCCGCAGTCCCGCGACCGTCTCCGCCCAGATCCCAGCACAGGCGAGGACGTCTCCGCTGTCCTGCATGATGTGGCTGACCGTTGTCACACATTGGCCGAGAGAATCGTGAATGCGCATTTTATAGGCCAACTGCTCTTCCTTGATGTTGCTTTCTATGATCATCTTGGCGGAATCCGCCATCAGCTTCTGCCGCTTCTTAAGCAATGCATTTTTCTGCTCGATCTGCCGGCGAAGGGCATACTGCTGCGAGATGTCCGACGCGACGAACTCACTGAAGCTTTCTCCGTCAACGGTGATGGACAGGCGGCGTATCTGCCAGACCTCGCCGCCCGGCAGGTAGTATGAGGCATGGGGAAGCTGCGGCAGCCGGTAGACGTCCTTTGCGCAGGAACCGTTTTCTATCCATTCGGGAAAGGAGACAAAGCGGTACAGTGACTGCCCGAAAAGGACAAAGGACAGCTCGTGCATTTTCTGATTGGCAAAAACGACCTTCCTATTCTTGTCGAAGATCACCAGACCGTCGTTCAGACCGTTTACGGCCTGCAGGATGGAATACTCCGACAGCCGGGAACGGAAGCTCCGCACATCATAAATGCTCTCGGCGATAAGAACGAGCATTCCTGCGGCGAACAGGGCGGCATAGGCTGGCAAAGGCGCCGACGCAGCCGCCTTAAGGAGGCCGGTAA
>JAZRYN010000123.1:0-2636 GCA_045600745.1 Lachnospiraceae bacterium | reverse complement strand
CATGGGCGCCGATGTTACCGTTATCGACATGAATGCACAGCGTCTGGCCTACCTTGATGACATCTTCGGCAGCCGTATCCAGACCCTGATGAGCAGTCCCTACAACATTGCCAAGGCAGTGGAAAAGGCGGACGTTGTTATCGGCTGCGTGCTCGTTCCCGGACGCCGCACGCCGGTCCTCGTCACCAATGAGATGGTTTCCCATATGAAGCGCGGCAGCGTGCTGATCGATGTTGCCATTGACCAGGGCGGTTCTATTGAAGCCATTGACCGCATCACCACCCATGCGGATCCCTTCTATACCAAGGAGGACGGCATCATCCGCTATTCCGTGGCGAATATGCCCGGTGCCGTACCGCGCACTTCCACGCTGGCCCTGACGAATGTCACTCTGCCCTATGCGCTGAAGATCGCCGACCTCGGCGCCGAAGGCGCCTGCAAGGCCGATCCCGCCATCATGAAGGGGCTGAACGTGTATAAAGGGCTTCTTACCTACAAGGGCGTTGCCGATGCGCAGAATCTGCCCTACACTCCGGCAGAGGAAGCCATCCGCTGATCTGCGGCGATCTGCCGGGTAGAGCCTCAGTGATAAAAATCAGGCATACCGATGGGACTTCCCATGGATATGCCTGATTTTTTATTATGGATCCAAATTCTCCTTGTTCTTTACTTTCCGCTCAGGTATTCGTCGATGGCCTTCGCCGCGACCTTGCCGGCGCCCATGGCGGAAATAACGGTGGCTGCGCCGGTCACGGCATCGCCGCCGGCGTACACGCCCTTGCGGGAGGTCAGACCGTCCTCGTTGACCACAAAACCGCCGTGGCTGTTGACCTCAAGGCCCGCTGTCGTATTCTTGATCAACGGGTTCGGGGAGGTTCCGATGGCGATGATCACCGTATCCGCTTCCATCTCGTATTCCGAGCCGGGAATGGCCACAGGACGTCTTCTGCCCTTTGCATCCGGTTCGCCGAGCTCCATCTTCTGAATACGGCAGCCGACGACGAACCCGTTCCGCTCGTCACGGGGGTTATCCGGATTCTTATACCCGAGGATCTCGACAGGGTTGCGCAGCAGCTGGAAATCGATGCCCTCTTCCTTGGCATGCTCCACTTCCTCGCGCCTTGCCGGCAGCTCTTCCATCGAACGGCGGTAGACGATAGAGACCTTTTCCGCGCCGAGTCTGAGTGCGGTACGGGCAGCATCCATAGCCACGTTGCCGCCGCCGACCACGATCACCTTTCCGCCCTTCATGACCGGAGTATCCGGATCGTCATTGTAGGCTTTCATCAGGTTATTGCGGGTCAGGAATTCATTGGCGGAGTAAACGCCCTTGAAGGACTCACCGGGAATATTCATAAAGTTCGGCAGACCCGCGCCGGAGCCGACGAAGACCGCCTCATAGCCCTGTTCGAAGAGCTCGTCGATGGTCAGGGTCTTCCCGATGACCACGTTCGTCTCAAGGTCAACGCCGAGCTCCTTCAGGGTCTCGACCTCCTTGCCCACGATGGCCTTCGGAAGACGGAATTCCGGAATGCCGTAGATCAGCACGCCGCCGGCCTTGTGAAGGGCTTCGAAAATGCTTACGCTGTAGCCCTTCTTCGCCAGATCGCCGGCACAGGTAAGACCGGAAGGGCCGGAACCGACGATCGCCACGCGGTGGCCGTTCGGTGCCGGGGCCTTGGCCTTTTCTTTCGCATTCTCATTGTGCCAGTCGGCAACAAAACGCTCCACACGGCCGATACCGACGGGTTCGAAACGGATGCCCATGGTGCATTTGCTCTCGCACTGGGTCTCCTGCGGGCACACACGGCCGCAGACAGCCGGCAGGGAGGAGGTCTTGTTGATCACCTGATAGGCTCCCTCGAAATCACCTTCCTTGGCCTTGGCAAGGAAAGCGGGAATGTCAATATTTACCGGGCAGCCGGCAATACAGGGTCTGTTCTTGCAATTCAGGCAGCGGCTTGCTTCCGCGACGGCCTGCTCCTGCGTATAGCCGAGAGCGACCTCATTGAAGTTATGTGCGCGGACCTCGGGGGCCTGACTGGGCATTTCGTGTTTTTTAGGATCAAGTGCCATTATTTACCTCCTTCAGCCTGCTTGAACAGGTTGCAGGCTTCGTCGTACGCGTGACGTTCCTCGGGCATATACATACGGCCGCGGGATATGGCTTCATCGAAATCGATCTGGTAAGCATCAAACTCAGGGCCGTCCACACAGGCAAATTTGGTGACCTTCGTGCCGTCCTCCTGCACCAGAGTCAGGCGGCAGCCGCCGCACATTCCGGTTCCGTCGACCATGATCGGGCTCATGGAAACGCGGCAGGGCACGCCGTAGGGCTTTGCCGCCAGGGCGGTGAATTTCATCATGACGGCAGGCCCGATGGCCAGGACCAGATCGAAATGTTCACCGGCATCCAGCATTTCCGTAAGCGGAACGGTCACATTGCCCTGACGGGCGTAGGAGCCGTCATCGGTCATGACGATCAGCTTGTCGGAGCAGGCACGGAACTCGTCCTCCAGAATCAGCAGATCCGCGGAACGGAAGCCGATGATCGAGGTGACCTCAATGCCGAGACTGTGCATTTTTTCCGCTACGGGAAGAGCAATGGCACAGCCAACGCCGCCGCCGACCACGCA
>JAZRYN010000122.1:0-2374 GCA_045600745.1 Lachnospiraceae bacterium | reverse complement strand
CTCCCGCTCTTTCCTGCGCTTTAAGCCGTTCTTCAAGGCTTCTTCGATAGCCGAGGCGCGAAGCTTCATCTGTTCTTCTTTAGAATTTAAGCCCTGCAGCTCACCGCTGATATTGACCTTTTCGTTCATCGTTTCAATGATGAAACGGTTCTTTTGTTCCAGGTCGAATTCGGCGGCACGGATCGATTCCTCGACATCCTCGGCTTCCTCTTCGGCCGCACTGATGGCGTCGTCTTTGTTGTCGAGCTGAAGGTCAAGCTCGTT
The DNA here is from genome assembly GCA_045600745.1 of Lachnospiraceae bacterium. Lineage (GTDB taxonomy): Bacteria > Bacillota > Clostridia > Lachnospirales > Lachnospiraceae > UBA6987. The sequence goes on along the minus strand of JAZRYN010000122.1, from coordinate 2,110 downwards.
TTTCTGAGCAAAGATCTCTTCTTTTTCGGTCTCGATCTCTTCGATCTGCCTGTCAAGCGCCGCAATACGGTCAGCCGTAAGCCCCTTGCTGGCGGCGGACGTTCGGATCTGCTCCTCTAAGAGCAGGATCCTGCCCTCCTTATTTTCCTTCATGACCCGAAGGTCGGCAAGCTTTCCGCGAGCATCCTGTATCGAGGCATCGAGAGTCTCGTTTTCACGGTGCAGACTGTCGTAGCGCTCTTTAAGGGCATCCTCGTTTTGGTGCGACCGGTCAAGATCGCCGCTTACCGTTTCAAGATTCTCGTCGGTCTGCGAAAGCTTCTTTTCCAGCTCGGAGGATTCCAGATAAAACGCCCCGATCTCGTAGGTCTTCAGTTCTTCCTTCAGCTTCAGATAAGCCTTTGCCCGGGCGGACTGCTTTTCTAACGGCCCGACGCGGTGCTCTAACTCATTCAGGACATCGGTAATGCGGGCAAGTGACTGCTGCTCGCTTTCCAGCTTTTTGGCCGTTATATCGCGGCGTTTTTTGTACTTTGTGATCCCGGCTGCCTCATCAAACATGAGACGGCGCTCCTCCGGCTTATTGCTGAGGACCTGGTCGATCTGTCCCTGACCGATGATGGAATAGCCCTCCTTGCCGATGCCGGAGTCATAGAACATTTCGTAAATATCGCGCAGGCGGCAGCTGCTGCCGTTGATGCGGTATTCACTCTCGCCGGAGCGGAAGACCTGCCTGGTCACCGTGACCTCATCGTATTCGACGGGAAGCACATGATCCGAGTTGTCGAGCGTCAGTGAAACATACGCATAGCCCATCGGCCGGCGCGCTTCGGTGCCGGAAAAGATGACGTCCTGCATGCTGCCGCCGCGCAGCTGTTTGGCGCTCTGCTCTCCGAGCACCCATCGGACCGCATCGGCAACATTGCTTTTTCCGCTTCCGTTCGGCCCGACGATGCCCATGATGCCGGGGGTAAATTCCAGTACTGCTTTATTGGCAAATGATTTGAAGCCCTGAGCTTCGATCTTCTTTAAAAACATGGGTCACAAGGTTCCTTTTACTCTCTGCATTCTGCCTGCTTTTTCAGGGCTTCAAGCGCCATGGCGGCCGCCATCTGTTCGGCGATCTTCTTGCTGTGACCGCTCCCGGTCCCGAACTCCCTGCCGCCTACACTGACCTTAACGGTGAAGCATTTTTCATGCTCCGGGCCTTCCTCCGACAACAGCTCATAGCTGATGCTGCCGGGCTCGCCGCTTTGAACGAGCTCCTGCAGCCTTGTTTTCGAGTCGCTGTAGACAGGATGGTCGATCATTTTATCCATGACGAACCGCCTGACGAATGTCTCGGCCGGCCCAAAGCCGCCGTCAAGAAATATAGCGCCGATCACGGCTTCAAAGGCGTCGGAAAGCAGCGAATCCCTGCTTCGCCCGTTGTTCTTTTCTTCTCCCCTTCCTAACTGCAGATAGTCGCCGAGCTCCACGCTTCTGGCGCATTCGGCTAACGACGGCTCGCACACGAGCGCCGCTCTGCGCTTGGAGAGGACGCCCTCCGGCTCATTGGGGAAGCGTTCGTACAGGTAGCGGCTGGAGGCAAGCTCAAGCGCTGCGTCGCCCAAAAATTCCAGACGCTCGTTGTCCGGGATCTTCTCGCGGCGGTGTTCATTGGAAAAGGAAGAATGGACCAAAGCCGTCGAAAGCAGCGTTTTGTTCTTAAACTCATAGCCGATGGCTTTTTCCAGTTGATGCAGCATAACAAGGCTCCTTATGACATCCTGATAAATACAGAAAACACCGCAGCTCCGAAAAGGCTCTGTCACGGCCTTTCCGAAGTGCGGTTTGCGCAAAACGATCAGATTCTGTTTCTGTCAGCCGATCGTCTTGACAAGATCATAGGCATCCTGTACGGTAACGACCTTTTCGTGGATCTCATCCGGGATAGTAATTCCCAGTTCATCTTCGATCGCCATAATGATCTCGGCCAGATCAAGGGAATCCGCATCGAGATCCTCCGCAAACGATTTTTCCGGCGTCACCTCTTCCGGGTCCAGGTTAAGCGTGGTCGCAATGATGTCTCTGATTTTTTCGATTTCCATAGAATCCTCCTACTGCTCTT